>NZ_JAGTPI010000009.1:0-138739 GCF_021147825.1 Pseudomonas quasicaspiana | reverse complement strand
CGATAGCGTCAGGCCAGACGGTAATTCCTCAAAAGGTCTACCGCTATCGCGAGCAAGCTCACTCCTACAGGGTCCGTGATCGCTGCACGACAGCACGACGTCTGGCTGACAGGGGCGCCCCTACAGAAAATGCATGTCAATTCAGTAAGTTGTTTTCCACAAAAAAGCCCGGACTCGCGAGAGTCCGGGCTTTTTCATTTGCAGCGATTACTCAAGCCACGTCGACCAGTACGATTTCGCTGTCTTCGATAGCCGTCACTCGCAGTACGCGCTCGTCTTCAACGGCAACGCCGTCCCGGGCGTTCGCTTGTAAACCATTGACCTCAATGCTGCCGGTCGCCGGTACCAGGTAAGCGCGTCGACCGGCATCCATCTGGTATTCGGCACTTTCGCCGGCTTTCAGGTTGGCGGCCACCAGACGTGCATCCGCTCGAATACGCAGGCTTACGTCATCACCCGATTTGCCGCTTGCTAGGGTCACGAAACCTTCGCGATCACCTTTCGGAAACGGTTTGGCACCCCAGGAAGGCGCTGCGCCGGTTTCATTCGGCATGATCCAGATCTGGAAGATCTTGGTCGCTGTCGATTCCTGGTTGTACTCGCTGTGAGCAACACCGGTCCCGGCACTCATCACCTGTACATCGCCTGCTTCGGTACGGCCTTTATTACCAAGGCTGTCTTCGTGAGTAATGGCACCTTCACGAACGTAGGTGATGATTTCCATGTCCCGGTGTGGATGTTTCGGGAAGCCGGTACCGGCTTGAATCACGTCATCGTTCCAGACTCGCAGTTGACCCCAGTTCATGCGTTTTGGGTCGTAGTATTCAGCGAACGAGAAATGGTGGTGTGCGTCCAGCCAGCCGTGGTTGGCGCCGCCCAGAGTGTTGAAAGGTCGTAATTGCAGCATGGTGTGGCCTCCTGTGCAGAAGCGGGCATGGTGGTAGGCCCGGGCTGCTGAACGTTGTGCGGTTATCGATGGCAGCCATGATTGATCAACTAAGTATCGATAAAAAGCGTAAATACTCGCTCTAAGCTATCTGTTAATTCGATATTTCGGATGCGGGTTATTCTCCACTTGACCTGCAGTTGATCGGCTAATTGACTGATCGAAAAGCATTTACTGGAGCTGAAAGTCGAATCGCGCGACCATAGGCGACTTTTGTTTTACCTGTGCCCTGGAGCCTGCGTGCCAGACAATCTGCCTGTTGATGTTCCCGCCCATACCGAATCCGATCTGACGCCACCCAACCAGCTGTCTCTGATCAAACGCTTGCTCTCGCGACTATTGGGGCGCGGGTTGAATCGTCTGGGCGCGCAACATCCGCCGTCCTGGACTCAAGGCCATGCCGACGGTTACCTCAACGGTCACTTGCAGGGTGTCGAAGAGGGCTACGCCGAGGGGCACCTGGACGGTATCGAAGAGGGCCGCAAGGTTCTGGTGATCCGCGACACGCGTCCGAATGAGCATCGTGGGCCGAAAGTCGATGATCATTTGTTCGATGACTGGCGTCTGCCGCTGAGCGCCGACATCAAGAAACGCATGAAAGCCGACGTCGGGCAGAAGTTACCCGCCCATGCGCAACCCAGCGCTGCGCAGTGGAAGATGATTTTCAGTGACACGCCATCGACTTACGTCATCGCCGGGGCGGGCGCGGGCAAGTCGACTTCGCTGGTATTGCGCATCCTGCTGCTCAGTCATTACCTGGGTTTCGAACTGGACTCCATGACCGTGGTGACCTTCACCCGCGAGTCGCGCAAGGACTTCGTCAATAAACTGGTCGAGATATTTGCCTGCTGGGGCCTGAGTCTGGACCAGAAGCAGGCGCGGGACGTGGTGCGTACCTTTCACTCGCGGATTCTGCCGCTGGTGCGCAGCATGCCGGGCCTTGAGAAGCTCACTGCTTTTGAAAACCTCGGCGCTCAATCCTCGGCGGGACTGGAGGAGGGTGCGGACAGCAATCCTTTTGATCTGCGCATCAATGACGCTCAGCGTCAGCAACTGAATCTCTGTTATCGCGACCTGTACGCCAGTAACGAGCGTTTTCGCGATGTGATGGCACCGCTGTACCGCCAGGCGCTGCAGCTCAAGGAGCTGGAGCGCGACCACCCCGATGTACAGAAACGGGTGACGGTCACCGAGTTGTCGGCCAAACGCGATGAAGAGCTGTGCGACACCATCGAAGACTTGTGGATTCGTGCCAGGGCCTGGCCCATCAAAGGCGTCGAACCCATGCGGCAGACTGTCGAGATCAACGGCTTTGGCTTTCATCTGCACGGCTATATCGCAGAGCTGGATGCCTGGGTGGTACTCGGCTTTGATCCCTCCGAAGACCAGCAGATGAAACGCCCGGGGGCGAAGCTGCCGATCTGGGCGGAGTGGGTCATCAAGCGCACGTTGTTTCAAGCTTTCTGCCGCAAGCCTTTGATCTGGCTGGATAACTATGAAGCGGGTAGCCGTGTGTTGCAGTCCTTGTCAGGCGCAGCAGTTGCCGGCCCGGGGTTCGATTACAAGGTCAAGGGCGATCTGAGCGCCGCGCCGTTGCTGGACAGCTTTGTTGCAGCGGCTGGCTTTATTGAAAACCTGGGGCTGGATGTGCCCGCAGCCGTTGCCGAAATGAGCTTTGCCAATAACGATCCCGACCGCTATTTCTTTGAAGCGCTAAGTTTGTTCTGGAAGGCCTTCGAAAATCACTTGCTGACCCAGACGCCGCCAGTGATGACCTATAACCGGATGTTCGCCCTGTTTGGCGAGAACTCGCCGGAAAACCTCAAGCTGGTGGGCGATCATCAGCTCAGGCCGTTGGCCCATTTGATGATCGATGAGTTTCAGGACGTCTCGCCGCAGATCGTTTCGTGGGTGCGCGCCTGTTTGCGTGAAATTCGGCGTCGCGGGTCTGATCTGCATATCGGGCGGACCGCGCAGCATGCCTCGCTGCTGTGTGTCGGGGATGACTGGCAATCGATCTATGGCTGGCGTGGCAGCTCACCGAAATTCTTCATGGAGTTTCCCAAGGAGTTTCCGGCGCCTGCGACCACCAAGGTCATGCTCAGTGACAATTACCGCAGTCATCAGTACATCATTGATGCGGCCGAGCACATCGTGCGCGCGGCACCTGCCATTGCGGGCAAGAAAGCCAAAGCCAGCGGTGCGGCGCAGGAGTTGCTGCCGGTTGCGGTGCTGGAGAGAGATGACGAGGCCCTGGCCGAGCGTTTGATCGAGCACTACAACGACGGCGATTCGATCCTGTTGCTGTACCGAAAGAGCAGCGATAAAGCGTTGTTGTCCAGTAAGTTACAAGCTTTAGTGAATGCTGATTATGCGCTGACGCCTCAATCTCGTCGCTTTAAGCAACTGACTTATCACAGCGCCAAAGGCCTGCAGGCTGACGCAGTATTCCTGCTGGGCGATTGTCAGCATCTGACTCACTCGCCGTACAAGAATCAGCTTTATCGTCAGGCCGGATTAGGCAATCCCGGAGATACCGATGCTTTCGACAATGCGCAGAAAGACGAGGTCCTGCGTCTGGCTTACGTGGCGATCACCCGGGCCGTGCGGCACTGCTACTGGTATATCGATGGCAGCGCGAAGGAAGGGGTGAATACGACAAAGGCTTCGGACCGGATACCGGCAGACAAGCCGTTTTTCGAGGATCGGCGAGCTCATAAGGGAAGCGTTTAGATATCGGCCCTATATCATTGATACAGCAATGTTTTATGTGGGGGCTGTGCTTGGCTGCAGCGCAGTGCCAGCACTTATAGGAAAAGCTTTCACTAAGGTGATTCAGGTCCCTACAGCTCGCAACGGCACGAACGAATCCAGTTCTGCCTCAATGGCCTCAATAATCAGCTCCACCTCGGTCGCGTTCATCACGGTTGCGCAACGCAGACCGGCCACAGCGATGACTGTCTCGCCACTGGCCCGGTCAAACAGGCGGGCTACCATGCTGCTGGGAGCGTCCATCGTGGCTTCAAAGCCCACCGGATGGAAATACCAGCGCATCAACTGACAAGCATTGGGGAAGGTGACTTTGTTCATGAGGCCCACCTCTTTCAAACGAGCAATTGCATGGCTCAAATGGGGAGGCAAGGGAGCTGTCGAGACGGCAGCAAAAGCTGAGTGGCCGGGTATGAATCAGAGAATTCTTACGTCAGCCGGAGTGCCTTCCTGCAACATTTCCGAACAGTCCTTACGAAGAGCAAAAGTAGCACTCCTGCGGAATACTCGTAGGGATTTTTTTGCTGTAAATGGAAAATATTTTGATTAATTGACGGGGAGCATGCTGGTTATTCCTAAAGGCTCTTTCGGTTATTCGCTGGCACAGAAAAAGCTATTTGCGTCGTCACAGGGTTGTCATTACCCGTCTTGAGACGGCATGCTGCGGCTCCGCTTTGTAACCGGATCTTTCTGGATATGGCTTCGGCTCCGCGCACCGTTGATGTAGCTTCCCGTCGTTCCGCAATTGTTCTGGCGCTGTGTCTACCCAGCGATGTTTTGCTGTATCTGTTACTTCCCATGCACGTTCAGGCTTTTGGTATCAGCCTCGCACAAGCGGGTGTGCTGTTGGCGGCCAATCGGCTGGTGCGGATATTCGGGTACAGCTACGTGGTGCGCTTTTACGCACGTCATGGTGATCGGCCCACAGTAATGCTGGCTGCAGCAACGGCTGCTGTTTGTGCCTTGGGCAATGCCTTCATTTCAGGCTTCTGGTGGCTACTGATTCTGCGTCTCGGGTGGGGACTCGCCTATGCAGCCATGAATCTTTCGACCCAGGTGCTGGCAACTTCGGAACTGGCGGGTGCCGCACACCGCTCGGGGCGCTCAAGGGCATTTATCGCTATCGGCCCCATGATTGCGCTGCCGTTGGGTGCTCTGATCAGCATCGAGTATGGCCCGCGTGTAATTTTCATGCTGCTGGCCGTTGCTGCACTTGTCGGCTGGTGGCTTGCACGAGGGTTGCCTGACAGCCCGCATGTCATGCCTGCCCCCACAGGTCGACGCTTTAAAGCCCCGGACAGTGTCGCCATCTGGTCATTCATCGAAGGCGTTGCGCTGGACGGTTTGTTTATCTTCAGTCTCGCTTTACAGGCGCAGACCGTGATGGGCGGGAACGGCGTTATCGTGGCAGGTGTTCTGCTGGCGCTGCGTTATGTTTCAGAGATGGTACTGAGTCCTGTTGGCGGTCGTGCTGCGGACCACTTTGGCGCCGTGCGCATGCTGGTGGTCTGCTCTCTGTTGACGTGTCTTGCACTCATCGCATTCGGCTCTCACTGGTTGATACTGGGCGCAGGCGGGGTGCTGGTTCTACGTGCCGTGCAACTGCCGCTGGTGACGACGCTTGTTGCCCAGCGCAACCCCGGGCCTGACCGCGTACAGGCATTGGCCGCCAATGCTGTGTGGCGGGATATCGGTGCGGGCATCGGGCCTTTGTTGGCGGGATTATTGTTACCTGTGACATCGGCGGTATGGGTGTATGCTCTGGCAGGTCTGGCGGTAGCGCTCAGTGCCGTATTTTGCGGGCTTCGCAAGTAGAAGACCGAAGCAGGCTCAGTGTTTTGTTCGGGAGAAAACACGCATTCAATGACACCTTATCCTTTGATTTCTCGGACTTTTGAGGGCTTCCCGTGAAACCTTAGGGGCGATTTTGACTCCTATGGGCACGTCAACAAGATCGAAACATGTGCGCGTTAGGCTGTGGGGCGTATCAGGGACACGCTTCGGAGTGCTCGAAGAAGGGAGTTGCACGGGGTAGCTGACCCGGTCAGGGAGGCATTTCACGCTACGCACCTCACTACTGCACATCAGAATCAGAGACCCATGAAAATTTCAAAATTCCCCATCCTCAGCCGGTTTCAGCGCCGCTGTGCCTGGCTTTTTTTTCCTGCCGCACTGGTCGCATCCTCTATCGCACTGTTCAGCCTGGGCAAAGGCGTACATGCCGAACCCAAGAATGGTGTTCAGACACTGGTATTCATGCGCCATGCGGAGAAACCTTCCATGGGGCTTGGGCAACTCAATTGCCAGGGCCTGAACCGCGCCATTGATCTGTCCGAGTTGCTGCCGCGACAATTCGGTAAAGCCAATTTCATTTTTGCCGCCAACCCCAGCCGTCATGTAGAAGAGGGCGAGGGTGATCTCTCCTATAGCTACCTGCGGCCATTGATGACGGTTGGCCCGAGCGCCATCAAACTGGGTCTGCCAGTCAATATTGACTACGGTGCCAATGACACCGGCGCGCTGGCTGATGAGTTGATGCGCGACAAGTATCACGATGCAACCATCTATACGGCCTGGTCCCACGGCTATCTGCCCGAATTGATCAATAAGGTGGCTGAAGAGGCTTCCGGAGAGAAAATCAAACTTCTGGATGACTGGACCGGTGATGACTTCGATTCAGTGCTGGTCCTGACCCTCAGATGGGTTAACGGCAAAGCTTCGCTGGAATACGAGAACTACAAGCAAGGACTGAACAACGGTGCCGAGGGCTGCCCGAGCTGATTTTTCGAGTGCCGCAAGACTCGGCGACCAAATGCTCTAGCCACAGATAATGCAATGGAGTACAAATGTGCTCCATGAGCACATTATCTCCCAAACGCAGCGCCATCCTGACCTTCATCCGCGACCGTATCGCGCAGCAAGGTCAATCCCCGAGCCTGGCCGAAATCTCCGAAGCCTTTGGTTTTGCTTCGCGCAGTGTGGCCCGCAAACACATTATCGCCCTGACCGAAGCGGGCCTGATCGAGGTTATGCCCAATCAGGCTCGGGGTATTCGCCTGATTCAGTCCGCACCGCGGCCCGAATTGCTGGAAATCCCTGTCATGGGCCGTGTGGCTGCGGGCATGCCGATCGGGCCGGATGTGGACTACCACGATACCTTGCTGCTGGACCGCAGTACCTTCTCCCGCGTTCCCGATTACCTGCTGCGTGTTCAGGGAGACTCGATGATCGAGGATGGCATCCTTGACGGCGACCTGGTGGGCGTACACCGCAGCAGCGATGCCCATGACGGTCAGATCGTGGTAGCACGACTCGACGGTGAAGTGACGATCAAGCGGCTGCAAAAGGGCCACGATGCCTTTGTTCTGCTGCCGCGCAATCCGGCCTATGCACCCATCGTGGTAGAGGCAGATCAGGATTTTGCCATTGAGGGTGTGTTCTGTGGTCTGGTGAGGCGTGCATGATGGGCGCCGTGGTCAGTCTCGATGCGCTGCTCGACGAGCGCCGGGTCTGGAAAGGCCGGCAGCCCGCAGCGCCCGTCGGCTTGCAGCCTACTGGCCATTCAGCGCTGGACAACGTCTTGCCTGCGGGCGGCTGGCCAGCGTCGGCACTCAGCGAGATCCTGATCGCGGCCGATGGCAGTGGTGAGTTGCGTCTGCTGTGGCCGACACTGGCCAGACTGACCGACAGCGGCGAACGTGTGGTGCTCGTGGCGCCTCCTTACATTCCTTATCCCCAGGCCTGGCTGGCGGCCGGGATAGACATGCGTCAGGTCAGCCTGGTCCAGGCCAGTGATCGTGATGCGCTGTGGGCTGTCGAGCAATGTCTGCGCTCTGGCAGTTGCGGGGCTGTGCTGTGCTGGCCACGTCAGGCCGATGATCGCGCCCTGCGCCGGTTGCAAGTCGCCGCCGAGACGGGGCAGACCCTGGCTTTCGCCTGTCGGCCCATGACGGCGTTGCACAACCCGTCACCCGCAGCGTTGCGAATCGCCATCGATACCCGGCCTGAGCAATTACGTGTACTCAAATGCCGTGGCGGTCTGGCACCGGTTTCTCCCATTCCGTTCTCTACTGACGTCTGAGGTTCGCCTATGTTGTGGGCCTGTGTCCTGCTGCCACAAATGGCACTGGACGGCGTCATGCGCCGTCGTTCCGAGCCTGATGAGCCACTGGCGCTGGTGAGCGGTAGTGCGCAGCGACGCATCCTGCAAGCAATCAACCCGGCGGCTCGGGCACTTGGCCTGCGCTCCGGTCAGTCGCTGACCAGTGCGCAGGTGCTGGTCAGGGATTTCGCCACGGTCGAATACGATCCTCCTGAAACCGAACGCCTGCACCGGTTATTGGCTGCCTGGGCCTATCGTTTCAGCTCGCAGGTCAGCCTCAAGTATCCGCGGGTTTTGTTGATGGAGATTGAATCCAGTCTAGGCCTGTTCGGGCCATGGCCGGTGTTTGAAGCGCGATTGCGCCAGGAACTGAGTGCGCTGGGCTTCAGCCATCGCATCGTCGTCGCCCCCAACCCCGTGGCGGCGCGAATGTTGGCCAATGCCCACGACGGACTGGCCGTTATATGCCCCCGCGATCTACGCCAGAAGCTTGAGCAAATGCCCTTGGACCGTGTGGGCCTGAGCCGTGAAGTCGCCGTAGCGCTGTCCCGTATGGGCTTACGCAACCTGCGTCAGGTATTGGGCTTGCCACGCGACACCCTGGCCCGACGTTTCCCGGCGCAGGTCCTGCAGCATCTGGATTCACTGTTGGGCGAGCGTCCGGTGGCCCTGGAGTGTTATGTGCCTCCGGATTATTTCGACGTGCGCATCGAGCTGAATTTCGATGTCGAGTCTCATCAGGCGTTGCTGTTTCCCCTCAAGCGTCTCATTGCCGATCTGGCCGCATTCCTCGCCGGGCGTGACAGTGGCGTGCAGCGTTTTGGCCTGTATCTTGAGCATAACGAAGGGCCCGACAGCGTTGTGCCTGTCGGGTTGCTCAGTGCCGAGCGTGAGGCGGGCATGCTGTTTGAGTTGGCCAGAGGCAGGCTTGAGCAAATCCAGGTGACATCACCCGTGAAGGCCGTACGCTTGCTGGCCCGGGATCTGCCAGCTTTTGTGCCTGCCCATCGGGAGCTTTTCGATGAGCGCCCACAACAGGCTTTGCCCTGGGAGCAACTGCGCGAACGATTGCGGGCTAGATTGGGCGATGATTCGGTCAATGCATTGCAGATGCATGCCGACCATCGCCCTGAATGCGCATGGCAACGTAACGTGCTGACCAAGGCCAGGCCCGATGCGCCCACAGTCCCCAGGCCGGGTTGGTTATTACCTGAGCCGCAGCCGTTACAGGGCGTAGGTACGCGCATTCTTGCCGGCCCCGAGCGTATCGAATCGGGTTGGTGGGACGGTGGCGATGTGCGGCGCGATTATTTTCTGGTTGAAACGCGCAGCGGACAACGTGGCTGGGCTTATCGTCCTGTTGGCGCGCAAGGCGACCTGTTACTGCACGGCTGGTTCGCATGAGCGACCACTATGCCGAACTGCACTGCCTGTCGAACTTCAGTTTCCAGCGCGGGGCATCCAGTGCCATCGAGCTGTTCGAGCGCGCCAAAGCCCACGGCTATTCGGCGCTGGCGATCACCGATGAGTGCACCCTCGCCGGAATCGTCCGCGCCTGGCAGGCCGCGAAAAAAACTGAATTACCCTTGATCGTCGGTAGCGAAATACAGATCGCTGACGGCCCCAAGGTTGTTCTGCTGGTGGAAAACCTTCAGGGCTATCAGGCGCTTTGCCAGTTGATCACCGTAGGCCGACGCAGAGCCAAAAAGGGGCAATATCAACTCTTTCGTAACGACTTCAGCCAGCCAATGCCAGGGCTGCTGGCGTTGTGGGTTCCGGATACCGGGCTGGCAGCCAGCGCCCTGGAAAAGCAAGGCCGGTGGCTGAGCAGCCATTTTGCGGATGTATTGTGGCTAGCCGTTGAGTTGCATTGTGGGCCCGATGATCGGCATCGTCTGGAAACACTGCTGGCTCTGGCGCAAACCCTGCAGATTCCAGCCGTCGCCAGCGGTGATGTGCACATGCACGCGCGGGGTCGACGGGCCTTGCAAGACACCATGACCGCTATCCGCCATCACACAACCGTGGCCGAAGCGGGCCATCATCTGTATGCCAATGGCGAGCGTCATTTGCGTTCACCCAAGGTTTTGGCAGCGCTCTATCCTGAAGCGCTGTTGGCTGAAACCGCACGCATTGCCCGGCGCTGCTGCTTCGATTTGAAACAGTTGAATTACGAGTATCCCCGCGAACTGGTGCCAGTCGGGCACACGTCCACTTCGTGGTTGCGGGAAAAGACCGAGGAAGGTGTGCGCAAGCGTTGGCCACTTGGGCCATCAGTCGAAACCCGGGCACAGATCGAAAAGGAACTGGGCCTTATCAGCGAGATGAAGTTCGACAGCTATTTTCTGACGGTTCACGACATCGTCCAGTTCGCTCGCAGCCGCCACATCCTTTGTCAGGGCCGTGGCTCTGCGGCCAACTCGGTGGTCTGCTTTGCATTGGGTATCACCGAACTGAACCCGGAAAAAAGCAACCTGCTGTTCGAGCGCTTCATTTCAAAGGAGCGTAATGAGCCGCCGGATATCGATGTGGACTTCGAGCATGAGCGTCGTGAAGAAGTCTTGCAGTACGTATTTCAACGCTATGGCCGGGGCAGGGCAGCGCTGACGGCTGTGGCGAGTACTTACCACGGCACGGGCGCGGTACGTGATGTCGCCAGAGTGCTGGGGTTACCGGCTGATCAGATCAATGCGCTGGCCGATTGTTTCAGCAGTTGGAGCGATGAGCTGCCATCGGCGGAGCGCCTGCGTGAAAGCGGTTTCGATCCGCAAACGCCGATCCTACATCGGGTACTGACACTGACCGGCGAACTGATTGGCTTTCCCCGGCATCTGTCGCAGCACCCCGGTGGTTTCGTGATTTCCGAACATCCGCTCAACACCCTGGTGCCGGTTGAAAACGCCGCTATGGCTGATCGAACCATCATCCAGTGGGACAAGGACGATCTGGACGCCGTCGGCTTGCTCAAGGTCGATATTCTGGCGTTGGGCATGCTCAGCGCGTTGCGTCGCACCTTTGATCTTGTGCGCCGTTATCGGGGTAATGACTGGACCCTCGCGACACTTCCGGTGGACGATTCGACCACCTATGAAATGATCAGTCGTGCGGACACCATCGGCGTTTTTCAGATTGAATCCCGTGCGCAGATGGCGATGCTGCCCCGTATGCAGCCCAGGGAGTTTTACGATCTGGTAATCGAGGTGGCCATTGTCCGGCCGGGGCCTATTCAGGGCGATATGGTTCATCCTTATCTGCGCAGGCGCAATGGCGAAGAGGAAGTGACCTATCCGCCCAGACTGGAGAAAGTCTTCAAGCGTACCCTGGGCGTACCGTTGTTTCAGGAGCAGGTGATGGAGGTGGCGATCATCGCTGCGGACTATTCGCCCGGCGAGGCGGATGAATTACGCCGCTCGATGGCCGCCTGGAAGCGTCACGGCGGGTTGGAGCCACATCGGGTGCGTCTCGCCGAGCGAATGACTGCGAATGGTTATGAGCCTGCCTTTATTCAGCGAATCTTCGAGCAGATCAAAGGCTTTGGCAGCTACGGGTTTCCGGAGTCTCATGCCGCCAGTTTTGCCTTGCTGACTTACGCCAGTTGCTGGTTGAAGTGCCATGAACCTGCGGCCTTTGCCTGTGCGCTGATCAACAGCTGGCCGATGGGCTTCTACAGTCCAGATCAAATCCTGCAAGACGCGCGTCGTCACCACATCGAAATTCGTCCGGTCGACGTGCGCTATAGCAACTGGGATTGCTCTCTTGAGCCTGTAGATCATCCTGACCGGAACCGCTCCCTGGCATTACGCATGGGGCTACGCATGGTTCGAGGTTTTCGCGAAGAAGATGGTCAGCGGATTGAAGCGGCCAGAGCGCGAAGTGCTTTAGTGGACGCGACTGACTTGAGTCAGCGCGCGGGGCTGGGCGCTCGGGCGCTGGAGCAACTGGCTGATGCCGGAGCCTTGCGTGGCCTGATCGGGCATCGTCATCGGGCCCGCTGGGAAGTCGCGGGTGTTGAGGCACAACGCCCCTTGTTCGGCCCGGAGCACAGTGTCGTGGAAACGCAGGTTGCATTGCCATTGCCGACAGTCGCCCAGGACTTGATGGCTGATTACGCCACGACTGGCACCACGCTGGGCCCACATCCGTTGGCGATGTTGCGCCGACAGTTGTCTGCCAAACGGTTTCGCAGCTCAAAAGACCTGTTGGACCTCGAACATGGCCGCACGTTAAGCGTTGCCGGGCTTGTGATCGGTCGCCAGCGTCCTGGAACAGCCAGCGGCGTGACCTTCGTAACCCTTGAGGACGAGTTTGGAATGGTTAACGTAGTGGTCTGGCGCGATCTGGCCGAACGGCAGCGCAAAGTGCTTGTGGATTCGCAACTGCTTCAGGTATTTGGTCGTCTCGAGTCGCAGGGCGGCGTGCGCCACCTGATTGCTCAACGTCTATACAACTTGACGCCGTTGCTGACAGGGCTGGATATACGCAGTCGGGACTTTAAATAAACCATCTGCCAGCCATTCGGCGTGTTGATTGAAGGGCAGGGTGCCGACTGGCTGGCAGATGATTTAACGTCTTGCAACGGCCTTCAAGGTTTTGAGATCTGAAAGGCAGTTCGGGAATTTCAGGCTGCGTTTTTCAGCGAGACTCGCTGGCGGGTACGGTCAGTGGAGCTTTACTGGCGCTTAGCGTCTCGTCGACACCATCAAGCAATTGGGAAATGGTCCAGGGTTTGGCGATAAACAGAACATCCGCAGGCAACTGGTCGCTACCCGGTGTTCCATGCCCTGACATAACAACTATGGGGATGCCCCATTTGGTTGCAACCATATTCGCCAAAGCAATGCCATCCATGCTGCCGGGCATGCGTACGTCGGTCAGCAGTAGCGAGACATCCGCCGCATGCTTCTCGAGATACTCAACCGCCTGATCGGCATTTTCCACAGACTCAGTCCTGAAGCCGCCCTCGAACTCCAGAATCTCCTGCACAAAGTCCCGGATCATCGGTTCGTCTTCGACGATCAAGATCAGATCCTGGTTTTGCGAGGACTCCCCATACTGCGGTGATTGAGTCATTTTTCCCTTCCTCAGCCTCATACATTAAAAATCGGGAAGCACAGCAACGTGGATCCATTTTGTTGCTCCCCGATATCTGAACAAAACAAACCCGAAAAAATTCATTTTTTTATAAAAATCGACGAGTTGCAGACAGTCGGTTTGTTTATCTCTGCCTGAAAAGGGCAAAAACATCCGTTAAAGCCATTCAGGCAGGAAAGTTATCACGATTGGAATCAACCAGAGTCATGAAATAAAGCAGAAGTGGATGGACCTGTGAACTGGATCAGAACCGGGCACGATTATTCGGGTTGAATGAATACTCTCGCAGGAGTGAGCTTGCTCGCGATGGCGTCAGGCCAGACGGTAATGTATTGGCAGGTCTACCATTATCGCGAGCAAGCTCACTCCTACAGATCCTGTCCTCGGTATGTCCGGGGCCAGGCGATAACGTACGTGGCACAGGCATCCAGCACTACACAGCTAAATGGCCTACGTATACACTCGCTTTCTTTGCCATCATCCCGCGCCTCCGTCACCCGGAATACCCCGTCAATGCGAAGTCTCTGTGCTGTTTTGTCCGGGTTAATCCTGTCAGTGGTGCTCGTCGGGTGTATTGCAACGCCTGTTCCTCTGACTCAGCAAACCCGGGAACGCTTGAGCCAGCAAGCGCCGATCCGTTTTGTTGTGACCTTCGATGATGGTCCGAGTGCATCCAGCCTGGCCAATCCGACGATTCAAGTGCTGCACAGTCTTGCGCAGAACCCTGTGCAGAACGATATCAAAGCGGTTTTCTTCGTTCAGACTGGTGCCACGCGCGCGGGCAACAGTGACCGTGGTCGCAGAATCATGCGCCGTGAAGCCGCTGCGGGGCACATCCTGGGGTTTCATTCGGGCACGCCCGGACACACCAACCACCGCACCCTGAGTGACGAAGTACTGGAACAATCCCTGCAACAGGGCAGCGCGATCATCGCGTCAAACATGGGCAGCCCGCCGACGTTACTCCGCCCACCGTTCTGGAACTACGATCAGCGTACGTTTGCCGCGTACCAGCGGCATGGGATGCAGGTGCTGTTGACCGATATCAGCGCCAATGACGGAAAAATCTGGGGTTTCAACGCCAGCCCGCGCCGACGTGCCCACATGCTCAGGGAAATGTCTGAAGTGCGCGAGCGTGTTGCCAGCGGTGAGTTTCACGCTGTAGATGGCGCCATTCCGATTGTGGTGACCTTTCATGACCTGAATCGATACACCGCACGGCATACCCGGGAATACCTGCAGATTTTGTTGGACAGCGCTCAGACAACCGGCCTGCAAGTTGCCCCCAAGCCGTTTTACGATGACCGCGCCGAGCTGCAACGAGCTGCACTGTCCCGAACCGTACCCACCAGCGCTGTAGCTGTTCACTTGCCTGGAGTGTGGGGCTGGGTCTGGGATAACGATTCCAGATAACGACATTCAGCCGCTAAAAAGCAGAAAGGCGACACCATGGTCGCCTTTCTGCTTTTAGCCTGTCGCTAGTATTACTGACGCTTAGTAGCGCTCAAGCCAGTGAGCGTAAGGCGCAGGCAATGTCCAGGACGCGCGATCAATGCCCAGTTCTTTAGCCGCGAAATAAGCCCAGTGCGGGTTGGCCAGGTGAGCCTTGCCGACCATGACCAGATCCAGTTGACCGTCTTTGACCGCTTGCTCGGCGATGCCCGGGAAACCAAAGCCCCATGCAGACGAAACCGGAATGTCGGCCTCGCGCCTTACACGCTCGGCGATAGGTCCCATGAACGCTGGAGCCCAGGGAATGTTGGCATCGGGAATGGAGAAGCCAATGCTGACACTCAGCATGTCCAGGCCGGCCGCTTTGAACTGGCGGGTCAATTCGATGGATTCCAGCAGCGTCTGTTCGTCGCGGCCATCAAATTCCAGCACGCCAAAACGTGCGGTCAGCGGCAGATGCTCTGGCCAGACCTCACGGACGGCTGCCAGGGTTTCCAGCAGGAAACGGCTGCGGTTTTCAAAACTGCCGCCGTAGGCATCTTCACGGTGGTTGGAGTGTTCGGAGAAGAACGACTGAGCCAGGTAACCGTGAGCGAAGTGCAGTTCCAGCCACTCAAAACCGGCATCTCGGGCGCGACGGGCTGCGGCGACGAAATCCTCGCGAACACGGGCAATGTCGTCCAGCGTCATGGCCGTTGGCTGTTTTGACAAGTGAGCGCCGAAGGCAATGGAGGAGGGCGCGATGGTCTGCCAGCCGCGAGCATCATCAGCCGCGATGTGATCATCGCCTTCCCATGGACGGTTGGCGCTGGCTTTGCGACCTGCGTGGGCAATCTGAATGCCGGGCACTGAACCTGCTGCCTTGATGGCCTGCACGACCGGTACAAACGCTTGAGCCAGTTCGTCGTTCCAGATCCCGGTGCAGCCCGGAGTAATCCGGCCTTCAGGCGAAACAGCGGTTGCTTCGACGATCACCAGGCCTGCACCGCCGCGCGCGAGGGCGGCCAGATGCACCTGATGCCATTCGTTGATCAGGCCGTCTACTGCGGAATATTGGCACATCGGCGGAACCGCAATCCGGTTGCGCAACGTGATGTCTTTCAGGGTGTAGGGTTGGAATAGCGCGGACATTGAACAGACCTCGGGATGACGTTTCGTTTGTTCGATACTATTCGAACAATGGCTGTTCGGTAAAGCCCCGTGTATGATTCACCCCATGCGCCCATTCAAACATCCCCCCGCCAGCGACTTCGAACTCGAGCGAGTGTTTTACGCCCTGAGCGATCCGGTTCGCCTGGAGATAGTCCGTTATTTAGGCAGCGTGCCTCAGGCCACGTGTGGCGAGCTTGACGGTGGAAGACCCAAGTCGAGTATGTCCCATCATTTTCGGGTGCTGCGTGATGCAGGCCTGGTCATGACCCAGAACGTGGGCACCACGCACATGAACTCGCTACGCACTGATGATCTGGAAGACCGTTTTCCGGGGCTGATGGCCGCGATCCTTGCCCAAAGGGCCTGAAGATTTAAACGATAGAAAGGCCTGACCCACCTGGCCGGAGTGGTAGATGAAATTCATACACCAGCGTGAACACCTCAATGAAGACGACATCGTGGTCATTCAGGCTTCGCAGACCTGCAACATTCGCCTGATGAGCGATGCCAACTTCCGCGCCTTCAAGCATGGCGGACGGCATACCTATCACGGCGGAGCGTTCGAGACGTTTCCAGCCAAAATCACTGTGCCAAGCAGTGGTTACTGGAACATCACCCTCGATACCGTCACACGCCGCGCCATCAGCGTGACGCGCAAGCCGACGCTGACCCACTCGATCAAGATTATCCGCAGGTCGTGATCCGTGATCACCGCGGGCTGCACGCGGTCAACTGTGGGAGCCGAGCTTGCTCGCGAAGAACGATGACGCGGTCTATCTGATTTACCTCATCGACTGAATCGCGGGCAATCCTCGCTCCAACCGGAGACAGCGATCTCATGTGGGAGCCGGGCTTACCCCCGATTTAGGCGCCTCAGGTATCAAGTCAACGCTCAACCCCTGACATCCTCCGGCTCCAGCGCCTGCAGCCAGCGGCCTTCCGAGCGGCTCAAGTGCTGGCGCATCGAGGTCTGCGCGCCGAGCACGTCTTTGTTGGCAACGGCGCGAAGAATCGCCTCGTGCTCAATCACCGCCGCCTCCCAGGTCGACCTATTCTCTGAATGCTTGCTGAGGTGAGCCGAAATCGGGTTATGTCGCTCATCGAACAGCGCAGTGATGATCCGCACCAGAGCCGAGTTGCCACTCATTTTGGCCAGGCGATGATGAAACTTGCGGTCGTCTTCCAGCGGCGGCAGGCCGTTGGCAATGCTTTCACGCATCGCGTCGATACAGTCCTGCAAATAACGGTAGTCACTTTTCTTGCCGTGCAAACAAGCCAGAATCACACTCTCGCCTTCGATTAATGCACGAGCCTGCATCAGTTCGGAAGGGCTCTCGCCCAAGGTCACCGGCTTACTGGTGCCGTCCTTGTGGCTTGCGCGCACATAGACACCTGAGCCCATCTTGATTTCAACGGCGCCTTCGATTTCCAGCGCGATCAGCGCCTCGCGCAGCGAAGGTCGGGACACCCCCAGCAGCCGCGTCAGATCCCGTTCAGGGGGAAGCCGGGCACCGGTGTTGAAGTCCTCCTGCGCGATGTAGTTGCGCAATTGATCGGCAATTTTCTGATACGGCTTTCGTTCAGCGGCGTTGATCGGTGAAACCATGGTTATGGCGTCCATCGGAAAGTTGGCGAAGGCTACCATAGCGACCGATTAACTGGCCGCTGCTGAAGCGGCACATGGAATAGAAGCTCAGGGCATCATCACATCACCGCGCCGATCTGCCACGGCAGGAACTCGTTATCCCCCAGACCATTTTCTTCACTGCAGGTCTGCCGCCCGGAAGCAGTGTCGAGCATCAACTGGAACAACCTTTGGCCCGACTCAGCCACTGATTCCAGACCCTCGACAATCCCTCCGGCGTTGAAGTCCATATCCAGTTCCATGCGTTGAAACAACCCCGTATTGGTGGCGATCTTCAGGGACGGTGTGGGTTTGCAACCGTAAGTCGAACCCCGGCCGGTGGTGAAACAGATGAGGTTCGCGCTTCCTGCCACCTGGCCTGTCGCCGACACCGGGTCGTAGCCGGGCGTGTCCATGAACACCAGTCCACGGGCTTCAATGGTTTCGGCGTACTGATAAACCCCCATCAAGCCGGTAGCACCTGCTTTGGCGACAGCCCCTAGAGACTTCTCCAGAATGGTAGTGATGCCGCCGGCTTTATTGCCCGGCGAGGGATTGTTGTTCATGTCTCCATCGTTGTGGCGCACGTAGGCTTCCCACCAGTGAATCCGCGCCATCAATTTCGCTGCGATGTCGGGGGAGGCCGCGCGGGCGGTGAGCAAGTGTTCAGCGCCATAGATTTCCGGGGTTTCCGAAAGAATCGCAGTGCCGCCCTGTTGCACCAGCAGATCCACCGCTGCGCCCAGTGCCGGATTGGCGGTAATGCCCGAGTAACCGTCCGAGCCGCCGCATTGCAAACCAACGCAGAGATGGCTGGCGGGGACGGTTGTGCGTTTGAAGCTGTTGATGACCGGCAACATCGCTTGTATATGAGCGATGCCGCGTTGCACGGTTTCCCGCGTGCCGCCTGCATCTTGAATGATGAGGCTGGCCTTGAGCAGGGCCGACCGATCGTCAAGCTCATCCAGCAACGGCGTGAGCTGGTTGACCTCACACCCCAAACCGATCAACAGCACACCGGCGAAGTTGGCGTGATTCGCATAGCCGCTCAGCGTCCTTTTAAGGATGTCGATGCCTTCGCCTTTAGCCCCCATGCCGCAGCCGCTGCCGTGGGTGATAGCAACCACGCCGTCGACATTGGGGAAGTCCTTCAAACGCTCGGCAGAGAACGCATGAGCGATGTGTTTACAGACAGTCGCGGAGCAATTGACGCTGGAAATAATGCCGATGTAATTGCGCGTGCCGACCCGACCATCGTCGCGCAGGTAACCTTCAAACGTAACCGGCTCGGGGCTCAGTGCAGTAGGCACATAAGTGTTCTGCACGCTGTGTTCGGTATTGACGGTCGGCATCGCCAGGTTGTGGACATGGACATAGTCGCCGGGCTCGATACTTTGGGTGGCCTGGCCGATGGTCTGGCCATACTTGAGCACTTGTTGCCCGGCCGACACGCCGCGCAGGGCAACTTTGTGACCTGACGGTATCGGCTGACGGGCGATCAGCTCAATGCCGTCAGCGCTTAGCCGTTGGCCTTCGGCAATATCGCCACGCGCTACCGCGACATCATCTCCGGGTGACAAAACAAGCAAGGAGGGCTGGTTCATGGTGTGTCCTCTATAGGCGTTTTTCAGCACTCGATGATGGCTTTGACCACGCCCTGTTTCGGGTCGAGCAGTGTGGTGAACGACTCGGCGACATCCTTGAGTGTCAGCCGATGGGTGTTCAGCGCGGCATCTGGAATCAAACCGTTGCGCAAGCATTCCTCCACATAGTGGAAGTCTTCTTTGGTGGCGTTCCGGCTGCCCATCAAGGTGGCTTCACGTTTGTGAAACTCAGGGTCGGAGAAGGTGATGGAGTCCCGTACTACCGAAATCATCACGTAGGTGCCGCCGTGCGCGATGAATTCAAAGCCCCGTTCCATGGCCCGGGCATTGCCGGTGGCGTCGAACACGACGTCGAAAAAATCATCGCCGGTGAGGTCGGCCAGAGCTTGCTTGTCGCCTTCGCCGATTTGCACGGCCGCTTGAATGTTCAGGTGTTGGCTACAGAAGGCCAGACGGTCTTCGCGGGTATCCAGCACAGTGACCTTCGCGCCGCGCAGGCTGGCGAAGATCGCAGCGGCCATCCCGATCGGACCCGTACCGACCACCAGCACCTGCTTGTCCGCCTGCACATTCGAGCGACGTACCGCGTGAGCACCGATCGAGAGAAATTCGATCATCGCGGCCTGATCAAGCGAAACGCCCTCGGCCTTGTGGACGAATGCCTGGGGAATGCTCAGGTATTCGGTAAAAGCCCCATCGCAATGAACGCCCAGCACCTGAATTCGGGTGCAACAGTTGGTTTTGCCTTGGCGGCAAGCGATGCATGTACCGCAGGAAAGGTACGGCATCACGTAAACCACATCGCCTACGGCCAGCTTGCTGTCGCTGTCGGCGTCTTCGACGACCCCGGAAAACTCATGGCCCATCACTCGTGGGTAATCGAGGTAAGGCTGGTTGCCGGTGAAGATATGCAGGTCGGTGCCGCAGACTCCGACGCGTTTGACGCGGATCAGGACTTCTCCGGTTTGCCTGAGCGGTTTATCGCGTTCGATAGCGGTTAACGAGCCGGGTTCGTTACAGATGACAGTCAGCATGCTGATGCTCCTTGTTGAGGGGAAGGGCACCGAGCGCGCTGCAGGCGGGATATCTACACATCAGGAGGCTCTCTTTGTTGATCTCTTTTTGTTGTAGTCGGGCAGGTGCCCGCTCGGATGATCACGCCTGAAAAACTACACGTCGGGAATTTTATTGGCAAGACCAATATTCATAATCATGAATTGGACCGACCAATTAAAATTTTTTAATTTGCCTGAGGGCTGCGGGCACTCGCTTGTGCAAACCGTGACCTGACCTTCATTATGCTTCGCGAGTAGTCACTATTTTGTGCGCAGTCAGATCGCTGGAGCGTTAATGAAGATCGTTATTGCACCTGATTCGTTTAAAGACAGCCTGAGTGCGGCCGGTGTTGCCCAGGCCATTGCACTGGGTCTGGCTGAAGTCTTTCCTTGCGCAGAACTTGTTCAATGCCCCATGGCCGATGGCGGTGAGGGCACCGTGGATGCGATCCTCGCAGTGCTCGACGGCGAACGACGTCAAACCGTCGTCAGCGGGCCACTGGGCACTGACGTGACTGCTCATTGGGGATGGTTGCCCAATTCGCGAACCGCAATCATCGAAATGGCTGAAGCCAGTGGTTTGCAGTTGGTGGCGGTGGACCAGCGCAATGCTTGCATCACGTCCAACTACGGGACTGGCCAATTGATTGTCGCAGCCCTTGATGCTGGCGCTGAGAAAGTCGTGTTGACCATCGGCGGCAGTGCAACCAATGACGGCGGGGCGGGCATGCTCACTGCATTGGGCGTGCAGTTTTATGATGAGCACGACTCTCCATTGGCCCCCGGAGGTCTGGCACTTGCCGGTCTGGCGCGTATCGACCTGAGCGCCATGGACCCCCGTTTGCAGTCCGTCAGCTTCGAAATCGCAGCCGATGTCGATAACCCGTTATGCGGACCACACGGCGCCTCATTCACCTTTGGCCGGCAAAAGGGCGCGAGCCCCGAGCAGATACAATCGCTGGATCACGCCTTGGCGCGTTATGCCGACCGTTGCGCTGCGGTCCTTGGTCGCGATGTGCGAGACGAACCCGGTGCGGGCGCCGCTGGAGGCATGGGCTTTGCCGCGAAAGCGTTCTTGAAAGCGGGCTTCCGTCCAGGCGTTGAAGTCGTAGCCGAGCTGGTCGATCTGGCACAAAAAGTCCAGGGCGCGGATTTGGTGATAACCGGGGAGGGCAGTTGCGACTTCCAGACCTTGCGGGGCAAAACGCCGATTGGTGTTGCTCGGGTTGCCCAAAAGCATGATGTGGCGGTGGTCATCCTCGCTGGTACTTTGGGTGAAGGCTATGAAGCGCTATACGAGCACGGCATTGCCGCCGCATTCTCGGTGGTTTCCGGCCCGATGGCCCTGTCAGAAGCCTGTGAAGATGCACCGCGTTTATTGCAGGAACGGGCGAGGGATGTGGCCCGGGTCTGGCAACTGGGACGAGCAAAACGCTAGTGTCTACCGGGAAGACGGCATTCCAGACGAAGATGATGTTGCGGATGCACTGGCCTCTTCCCGAATAAATTCGGTCCCACCGGCTCTTTGTGAATTCAGATAGTTACGTGTTGTTAGATGAGAGCCGCCGAAGGCAGCGAAAGCGCTCATCCTGCAACACCGCGATCGCAGCCTTCGGCAGTTCCTGCAAAGTAGGTGTTTGCCATACACACGACTGCCATTTGCGCCAGCGTGGTTCAACGGCGGCACTTGATTGGTGCGCAGGCCATTTTGCACAAGAAAAACTGATCGTTGCCGTGTAAAAAACCCGTTTGTCAGCCATAACGTGCCGACAGATCATTTCTTCATTGTTGATTAATGGAGAACATGATGAGTACGACGCAAAACACACAGGCGCTGTCTGACTCCCCACCTGTTGCCTCTTCAGCGCCCGTGGCTTCGGGCAAGAAGATGAGTCGCCTCGCAGCCGCCAGCACCATAGGCACGACACTGGAGTGGTATGACTTCACGGTCTACAACCTGATGGCAGCGCTGGTCTTCAATGCGATCTTCTTCCCGTCGTTTGATCCGTTGACCGGCACCATTCTCGCGTTCTCGACTTACGCTGTCGGCTATATCTCCCGGCCACTGGGTGGCATCGTGTTTGGCCACCTGGGCGATAAACTTGGCCGCCGTTTTGTGCTGGTCACCACGCTGGTATTGATGGGGGTGGCGACCGGGCTGATGGGCTTGTTGCCTACCTACGCGGCGTTGGGCATCTGGAGTCCGATTCTGCTGGTAGCGTTACGATTTGTGCAGGGCGCGGCGATTGGCGGTGAATGGGCGGGCGCGGTTTTGCTCTCCATGGAGCACGGTGCGCAGCATCAGCGCGGTCGTAACGCCTCGTTCACTCAGGTCGGTCCTTCCTGCGGCACATTGCTGGGCACGGGTTTCATCGCGCTGGTTTCCTGGGGGCTGAGTCCTGAAGACTTCCAGTCGTGGGGCTGGCGCATTCCGTTTCTGTCCAGCGTCGCGCTGGTGATCTTCGGTCTTTGGTTGCGTCGCGGTGTTGAGGAAACCCCGGTGTTCAAGGAAATCGAGGCTCACAACGCAACTGCGAAAACGCCGATCAAGGAAGTATTCAGCAATCACTGGCGTCGGCTGTTACTGGCGGGCGGCGCACGGGTGGGTTCGGATGTGCTTTATGCGCTGGTCGTGGTGTTCACCCTGACGTATGTAACTACCGTCTTGCACTTGCCAAGGCCTTTGGCGCTTACCGCGACGATGATCGGCGCGGGGCTAAACGCGATCTGTGTGCCGCTGTTCGGAATTCTCTCGGACAAGATCGGCCGCAAACCGGTTTATATTGGTGGCGCGCTGTGTGCGATGGTCTGGGCGTTTGTGTTCTTCAAACTCATGGATAGCGCTCAGCCGCTGTCGATTTGCATGGCTGTAGTGGTGGGTCTGGTTATTCATGCCGCGATGTATGGTCCGCAAGCTGCGTTCGTCACTGAGCAGTTCCCGACTCGGGTGCGTTATGCAGGTTCGTCGCTGGCTTATACGTTGGCAGGGATTATCGGCGGTGGTTTTGCGCCGCTGATTATTGCCTCTTTGTATAAATCCTATGGTTCGACGTTGGCTGTTTCGTTGTACGTGTGCGCGGCGTTGAGTATTACGTTGATCGCGCTGATCTGCGCCAGGGAGACAGCAGGCAAGCCGTTGGAGAAATAGGTTGTAGTGGGATCAGAATAAAAAAAGCCCCCGACCTAATGGTACGGGGGCTTTTTTGTGGGCAGTGGCACGCGACAGTCCAACTTAACCCTGTGGGAGCCGGGCTTGCCCGCGATGCATGAGACGCAGCCGGAAGACATACCGCGTTATCGTTTATCGTCGGAATGCCGCCCAGACCAAGCCCCGCTCCCACAGCTCATTTCGTACGGCTGACTTTCACATCCTTGAACAGAAAGAACACCAACACGGCAGCAAGAATCTCCAGTACCGCTACGAAGTAGAGGCCCGCCGCAAGGCTGCCGGTGAGTGTGCGCAGCCAGCCAATCATGTAAGGCGCGATGAAGCCTGCGAGGTTACCGATGCAATTGATCAATGCGATGCCACCTGCTGCGGCAGTACCCGCGAGAAAGGCGCCAGGGATTGACCAGAAAACCGGAAACGCCGCCAGAATCCCGGCTGCTGCAATGGTCAGGGCGATCAAGGCCATGGTTGCATTGCCCAGACACAGACCGGTGGCGATCAAGCCCAATCCTGCGAGCAAGGCTGCCATTGAGCAGTGAATGCGACGCTCCGCGGTTTTGTCGGAATGCTGACCGTTCCACAGCATGGCCAGGGTACCCACGATAAAAGGGATTGCTGCCAGCAAACCGATGCTCATGGTGTCGTTTACACCCAGTGACTTGATCACCGAAGGCGTCCAGAAAGCGATGGTGGCGTTCCCCGAAACGATGCAGAAATACACCAGCGTACACAGCCAGACTTTGGGGTTGCGAACCAGCGCTTTCAGGTTGCTGTGTTTTTCCGGCTCTGCATCTTCCTTGGCAATCACCGCGCTGACCATCTGCTGCTCGGCAGGGCTCAGCCACTTGGCATTGACGGGTTTCTCCGGCAGATAGCGCAGCACGGCAAAACCTGCCAGCACCGAAGGAATGCCTTCGATGATAAACAGCCACTGCCAGTTCGCCAGGCTCCCGACGCCCACCATGCGACTCATGATAAAACCGGCAATCGGGCCGCCAACCACGCCGGCAATGGCGAACGAGGTCATGAACATACCGTTGATGCGTGCCCGCTGTGCGGCGGGAAACCAGTAGGTGAGGTACAGCACGACGCCTGGAAAGAACCCGGCCTCGAACACGCCAAGCAGAAACCGCAAAATGTAGAACGACATCGGACTTGAGACATAGGCCATGGCCATTGACGTCAGGCCCCAGAGGATTGTGATCCGGGCCAGCGTGCGACGCGCACCGATCTTTTCCAACAGGAGGTTACTGGGCACCTCGAACAGAAAATAACCGATGAAAAAGATCCCGGCGCCGAGCCCGTAGACCGCTTCGCTGAAGCCCAGATCGTCAAGCATCGCAAGTTTGGCAAAGCCGACGTTTACCCGGTCGATCCAGGCCAGCACGAACAGGAACACCAGAAACGGCAACAGATGCCAGGCGATCTTGCGATAGGTCGCGGCAGTTGCGGCCTGATCAGGCGCGACGTCAGCAGCGCCGCCGGTCAGGGAGGGATTGTGGTTCATGTTGCATCTCCATCGATCAAGAGATGGCAGCCTGAAAGCGGCCGCCATAGCGGTTCGCTCGCGGCAAAGGCCACGAGCGCAACGACAATCACGCTCAGGTTTACGGGTTGCGCAGCAGGGCTTCGACACTGCGGGCGACTTGCAGTACCCTGGCGTCCTGACCCTTCAGACCAGCAATGGACAAGCCCACCGGTAATTCACCAGGCACATGGCAGGGCAGGCTGATTGCGCAGCCGTCCAGGAAATTGATCACGCTGGTGTTGCGCAGAACCAGGCCGTTGGTGGCGAAGAAATGCGCGTCGTCCTGCTCCAGCGGTGCCAACTCTGGCGGGACCACGGCAACGCTCGGCATCAGCCAGGCATCGGCATCGCCCAGTCGTTGGGTGGCGAGGGCAATCATGGTCTGATGCTGGGCGAGCAGATGCAGGTAATCAGCGGCACTCAACGCTTCACCCCGACGAATACGCTGTGCCACGCGTGGATCGTAGTCAGTTGCTTGCTCACCACTCAGCCAGCCCTGATGCAAATACCAGGCTTCTGCAGCCGTCAGGCCACCCGCAGCATTGATCTTTGGCAGCTCGTGCAACTCGGGGAAGTCAAACCAGCGAATCGATGCACCCGCGTCAGTCAGGCGTTGCACGCTGCGCTCGAAAGCGGCTGCGACGGTCGCATCAACATTGTCCATGACAAAGTCCCGCGTCACCGCAAGACGCAGGCCTTTAAGTGAGGTCGGCCGCGTATCAAAAGTTTCGCCTGACAAAACGCTGTCCAGCAGGATGCTGTCGTCGACGTTGGCAGTCAGCGCGCCGATGGAGTCCAGGCTGGTCGCGAGTGGGAATGCGCCTTGGGCAGACACGCGGCTGGCAGTAGGTTTAAAGCCAACCAATGCGCAGAACGCTGCCGGAATGCGCAGAGAACCACCGGTGTCCGTACCCAATCCGGCCACCGCCATCCCTTCGGCAACGCTCACCGCTGCGCCAGAACTGGAGCCGCCCGCAATGCGTCCGGTCGCTGCCGGGCTGGTCGGAGAGCCAAAGTGCGGGTTCAGGCCAAGGCCAGAGAAGGCAAACTCACTCATGTTGGTACGGCCCAGCAGGATCGCGCCCGCAGCTTTCAGGCGCGCAACAACAGGCGCATCCATTTCAGCAGGCGCGTTACCGGCCAGCACTTTGGAACCAGCGGCCGTGACCTGTCCCGTCACGTCGAACAGGTCCTTGATCGAAACCGGCAGGCCCGCCAACGGGGAGGGCACGTAACCTGCGGCTCGGGCCAGGTCGCTGGCACGTGCAGCTTGCAAAGCACTTTCAGCATCCACCGACAGGTATGCATTGCCGCCTTCGGCTCGGTGCGCATTGATGCGCTCCAGCGCTGTAGTGACCAAGGCCTCGCTAGTGGTCGCGCCGCTGGCGAGATCCTCGGCAAGCTCTTTGATTGGCTTCATCTGCATCACTCCGCGACTGGCAACGGTTCTACGCTGTAGGCGTGGCGCAGGCTGCGATCAAGCACCGGGTCGAACAATTCCATCTCGAACGCTTCGCCATAACCCAACTCGCCAATGACCGGCTGGGTGCCGCAGAACATCGCGGTGCCTTGTGCGAGGCTGGCACTGTCGTTGAGTTTGGCCAGGAGCGTGTCGGGTGCCAGCAGGCTGGTAACCGGGCCTTCCTGATAAAGGCTGCGAACACCATCGCGGGTGCGCCAGGTGCGCATCACCAGTTGATCCCAGTGGCCTTGGACTTCATCGAAACGCCAGGCAGTGGCAGCAATCGGTTTGTCGCACATTTGCTTGGAAACGGTCACGTCGAAGGCTTCGACCTTGCGGTCGGTGTGGTCAGAGCCGAGGCCGACCAGCAAGCCGATGCTGCTTGGGATCAACACAAACTCGGTTTCCCCGGAAGAGTCCTTGCCCGGTACCTGAATGCTTTCGTGCGGGTTCAGCAGGCTTGCGGCAACCCGATAGAAACAGGGGATCGTCGTTGGACGACGGACCCCAAGGGCTTCCAGCTCGGCAATGTGGTGCTCCACGGCAGCACTGTTACGGCCAGCCCAGCCAGCGATGATCAGGTGATCTATTTCTACGACTACTGCGCCGTGGTTGGCGACCTGGAGAGTTAGCTGAGTCAATGCGGTGTCCTCGTTACGGATAAGAAGAAAATCAGCGATTTGTGAAGTTACACTGATATATCACAGGATTATCAATACGCAATTGATATGCCAGACACTGTGAAACGAGGTAAAACACCATTTTTATCAAAGGGTTATATGGATGATAAAAGTCGTGACAGAACGTACGAAATGGCTATGTGTTACCAAAACGCACCACTTTTGGGCGGACGATGCGTTCTGATGGCGCGTTTTCGTTACCGGATTGGGAGAGGGGAAAGCGACAATCCAGACGATATGAAATACAGTGATATATCAGCAGCACCCATGAGGATTTCCGGATTGCTCGATTCAACTGACCTGCCCACTGCCGATCTTGTTGGCAAACCCGCCGCCAAGAGTGGTGCAAGCCTGCGCGAGCTGGCGTATGTACAGATCAAGCAACGCATCATTTCCTGCCAGCTACGTCCCGGTGAAGCCATCAACGAGGCGCAATTGACCCAGATGCTTGGGCTGGGCCGGACGCCGGTGCATCAGGCGCTGCACCGTCTGGAAATGGAAGGCATGGTGACCATCCTGCCGCGCAAGGGCGTGATGGTGACGCCTATCTCATTGAACGACATTCTCGACATGATCGAAGTGCGCAGAACCAATGAGGAGCTGTGCGTGAAGCTCGCCGTCGAGCGTGCTCAGGAAGATGACTTCATCCACATGCGCGAAATCATCGGGCGCACACAGCCGCTGCTGGAGCGCCGGGATGTGAAGGGACTGATGGAAGTTGATCTGCAGTTTCACCTGGCCATTTCCGCCGCTGCGCGCAATCGGGTACTGGCTGAACTGCTCCGTACGTTGCATGAAAAGCAGGCGCGCTTCTGGTTTCTGACGTTGTCCGAAATGCACCACAGTGAGCGCATCTACGATGAGCATTTGCAGCTGCTCACTGCCATGGAAAATCGCGACAGCGCGGCCGCCATCAAAGCTATCCATCACCACATCGATGACTTCCGCCGAGCCATCATGCGTACTCTTTAAGCGCGCTCGGCAACCCCTGCCTTTGAAAATTCTGGCGTACAACTTGCGTGTGGATCCTGCTTGCTGACGCTCTTTGCGTAAGTCGATCCATCATTTCTGTACAGGCTGTTACGCATGAACCTGAAGTTTCTGGAAACCTTTGTCTGGGTGGCAAGGCTGAAAAGCTTTCGCCTGACTGCGGAGAAAATGTTCACCACCCAGGCTTCCATCTCCAATCGCATTGCCGCGCTGGAGGATGAGCTCGGCGCCAAATTGTTCTTGCGTGACTCCAAGCGTGTGTCGCTGACGCCTGAAGGTGAGCGCGTGCTCAACTATGCCGAACAGATGATCGACACGATGCATGCGCTCCAGCAGTCCATCAGCGCCACCAGCGACCTCAAAGGCTGTATACGCCTCGGGGTAATGGATACGGTCATCCACACGTGGTTGAGCCCGTTCATATCGACGTTGATGGAGTGTTACCCGGCGGTTGAAATCGAGCTGACTGTCGACACATCACTCAACCTGTGTGACCAATTGCAGAAGGGCTATCTGGACCTGATCGTGCAGACCGACATGGTGCGCAGTGATGCGGTCCGCAACCAGCATCTGGCCGTATTGCCGGTTGAGTGGATTGTGCAAGCCGGGTCCATCTACCAGCGCAGTTACACGTCTATCGACGAACTGGCTGCCGAACGCATCATTACCTTTTCCCGCAACTCCCGTCCGCATCAGGACATTCTCAATTTGCTGCACGCAGGTGGCGTGGACAGCCCGCGAATCAGTTGCGTCAACTCCGTAGCCGCCATGACCCTGTTGGTGAGCGACGGCTTTGGCATCGGTGCGCTGCCGGCTGCTCTGGTCAGTAAGGAGCTGGCGGAGGGCAAGCTCTTCATTCTGGAAAACGTGACGCGGCCTCAACCGCTGGACATCATCGCCTGCTGGCGCGCCGGGGTGGGTCTGGAATTGACTGAGCAAGTGGTCAGCATCGCCCGCCATGCTCTGGAGCAATATGCCAGGCAGATGGGGCCGGAAATGGTGGTTCTCAGCGTAAGCGGCGCACAGGTTTGAAGTGTCCTCATTAGCAACGCCGAGTCCCCCCAGAACATGTAACAATGCCGCACGTTTAAACCCGGGTGCGTTAAAGGAAACTGCACGGCCGTCCGGGATGGAATCCTTCATAGAAGGCCACACCACACATGAAAGCACTGCCCCTCTTGGCCACGATGGCCCTGTTGACACTGTCTTTGAACGGATGTAGCCCGGTCGCGAACGGGGTTCGAATGCGCGAGCCTATGCACCTCACCTTGCGCGTGGTCGGTGACAACGGCGAACCGCTTGCCAACACGTCAGTAAAAATCCACCAGATCGTACTCGGCGCCGACAGATTTTTCTGCATGGGCAGCATAGGGGTACCCGGCTATGGTGGAGGGGGTTGCGGGGGAGGCCAGATAAGAGTCCCTGTTTACAAAGGTGAATTTCCTGCTAGCGGATCACTCGACTTCACCCTTGAGTATGGGGGCAAGCTGTATATCGAGGTGGCGGAGTCATGCGACAACACGGCCCCCAACGCCATGCGTCGGTATTTCAGGCGCGAACTGGCCACCTGGAGAGTCAAGGATGGGGAGACCATCACGGCGGCGCCCCTTGTTGTTAAGGAAGGTTTTTCGTACTACACCCGATATGAACCGTGCACGACCCGCAAGCCTTCCCTTGAAAACTGGGACGATCATTATTACAGCGCACTAAAGCGGCGGTCATAACCTGCGCGCAGCTCCTACTGGGGACTGCGTGTTAAATTCACGGTGAGGCATGCTAGCTCGATGGGTTCTCCAACTTGCTGGCAAAGCCGATGTTCAACTCATAGTGTTCTTCGACGTCCACAACCCTGCGGCTGCTTGTCTCCAGCGATCCCTCTTGCGTCCACAAGAAAGGATAAAACGTCATGCATTGATCTGCGCTCATCTTCTCCAGGTCCTCTTGCCATGTCGGCCACTTGAGGTCTTTGTAGAACATGAGCATCTGGTCGCTGAGTGCCCATTCCAGAAAGTCTGTATAGCCAATTTCCAATGGCTCCCATTCCAGAGTGTCCGGTGCCCAGTAATACATTGAGCCAACGTCTTCTCCGAAACGTCCGCCATTGATTGAAAAGAAACCGCCTGCTGCGTCGTCCGCCACCAACAGGTGACCACCTCCGTCGTGCAGATGGGTCCAGTCAAGGATGTTTCTGGACAGCTGCCCGTGTCCGGATCCCAGAAAACGTAGCCAGCCTCCATCAATGAGGATGCCTCCGGTTTCGTAGGCAACCGCGCCTAAAGTTGATCGCGTAGTGACCTGGAGCCCCAGCAATACTCTGGCGTTGTCCTCTGAGGGAGGCAGCAACTGAAAGCTACGTTGCGCATTGCTCAGCAGCTCCTTTAACAAGGGCAGGGCAGGTTCATCGTGTTCGATCAGATCTTCAAGGTGCTTCATTTAACCGGTCCTCGGGGAAAGTCTCCTTATGGTACCGGCATGCGCCTAAAAGTTAAGAGTTTGATAGAGACCCATTGCCTCGGGTCAAACACAGACGTTGTAGGAGTGAGCTTGCTCGCGATACGGATAGACCTATTGAGAAATTAAAGTCTGGCCTGACGTAATCGCGAGCACGCTCACTCCTGCAGGGTGCATGTTTGCTTCGCGACAGCGTGGTGTCATTGATGCAGCGAAACGGGTGACCTGTAACTGCCGCGGTTTTCAGGGCACCGCGCTGTCTCGCGGCAAACATAGGACCTGTAGGAGCTGCCGAAGGCTGCGATCGCGGTGTGTCAGGAGAAACGCTTCGCAGCCTTTGGCACCTCCTACAGAAAATGCATTTCAATCCAGCTGATAAGACGCTTTCGGCCTCAAACTCGATGGCGGCGCCAGCTCAACGGTGCGGCAGTAATCCATGAATAACCGGGTCGCGCGCGATGGCTGGTTATTGCGCAGGTACGCCATCACCAAGGTCGAAGCGGGCATGTCATCTTCGATATCAAGCTGCGCCAGGAGCTCGCCGTCGTAGGTCATGTTGGTGCAAGGCCGCGTGACCAGTACCGAAAAGCCCAGCCCCTGGCCGACCATGCAGCGCACCATTTCAATCGAGGGAGAGCTGTAAGCCACCACGGGCGCGTAACCTTTCTCGGTAAAGATATCCATGAAGTAGGTTTTGCTGGGTACGGCGTCCAGCAGGATCATGGGCTCTTGGCTCAACTCACGCAGCGTCACCGTTTTCTGTTGAGCAAGGGGGTGGGCGGCGGGCAGTAATGCGTAGGGTTTGTGTGGGGCGTTCAATGCTTCTTTGTGGATGGTCGCACCCAGTTCCAGATCGTAAAGGAAGGCCAGATCGAAGCGGCCGCGGTGCAGCCCGTGCATCAACTCATGTTGCTCCCCGTCGCAGAGATGAATGGTGACGTCGGGATAGAGCTGCTTGAAACCTGCGACGAGCCTGGGCATATACAGCGGCGCTGCTGATTCAAAACAGCCAAGCGCGATAGTACCGGATACATTTTTGCTCTCGGCGCGAGAGTCCTGTTCCAGTTCTTCCGAGAGCCGTAATAACTCTTTAGCTTTCTCGTACACCTTTCCGCCGCCAGACGTCAGGGAAACGCCTTGCGCGTGGTGCCGAACAAACAGTGGCTGATTAAACGCCTCTTCCAGATTTTTAATGGCGACGGAAATAGACGGTTGGGAGATATGCAGTTGTCGTGACGCCTCGGCAATGCTGTCCATTTCAACGGCGGTGACGAAGTACTTGAGCTGTTTCAACGTGAAGTGAGTCACTGATTACCTCGTCAGCATACGGGCATAAGCGGAGTTGCCTGAATAGCTTTTGCCTATGCTTAGCGAGTAGCGTGCCAGCTGCCGCAATTCTTGTTTATTAGGTTGTTCGACCGATAGCGGATCTTTTTATCAGCCATTAACACGTGCAGACCAAACTAATCCATCACGCTAAACAGCCCGTAGGCTATGGGTTTCGCACCGAAAGCGAGCGAATAGAAGCAGGTTGAACAGTGGTCGCCCTAAAAGCGTGCGGCCCGTTCAACATCTGGCAAATAGTTTCGTCGCCTGACTGAATCCGATATCTCTTCCGCCCGGTCTGCTTAGGATTTTCCTACGCTATGAGCCAAAACTTACTATTGGGTCGTTCGACAAAACTTCGCTCATGATGGCTTCAGAAGGGAGAGCGGGGCAGCGCTCAGTATTCAACTTGCGTTGGATATCACCCGCCACTGTTACTTAGCCGAGCGAGCCAACGATGACGTTTGACTGGAAATACATGTTCAGCCTGTTCAGCGATACCGAGTTCTGGATGGCAACGTGGACCGTCATACAGCTCAGTACATTGACCTGGCTGATCAGCATTGTTCTGGGCTTCGTCGTGGCGCTGGCCAAACAATCTTCCAACCCGCTGATCAACTTGCCTGCCCGAGGCTATATCTGGCTATTTCGTAGCGTGCCGTTGCTGGTGCTGCTGATATTTGTCTACAACCTGCCACAGGCACTGCCCGCCACATCCGCCGTGTTGGCCAACCCTTTCTGGGCGGGTCTGATTGCCTTGGTGCTGTGTGAAACCGCTTACGTCGCGGAAATTCATCGCGGCGGTCTGTTGTCGATTGCCAAAGGGCAAAGTGAAGCGGCAAGAGCATTGGGGTTGCGCTTTGTCGGTACGCAATGGCGGATTGTGATCCCGCAGGCGCTGCGGGTGGCTTTACCGTCGCTGACCAACGAATACATTTCAATTGTAAAACTCAGCTCGCTGGTGTCGGTGATCTCGCTGACCGAAATCCTGATGGTCGGGCAGCGCCTGTATTCACAGAACTTTCTGGTCATGGAAACCATGGCGGCAGTCGCGTTTTATTACGTGTTGATCGTTACCGTGTTCGACTTTTTGCTCAAGCGGCTGGAGCGATATCTGGATGTCACCCAGCGCAAAGTGGTGCGTGAGCCTGACGCTGAAATGCTCAAACTCGCCACTCAGGAGCGCGCTGTAATAGCCCGTCCTGCCTCCGATTTCACAGGCCCGGCACTTCAGGCCACGAAATTGCACAAGGCTTACAACGACATCGAAGTGCTGGGCGCTGTCAGCCTGCAAATTCATCCTGGCGAAGTGGTGTCTGTAATCGGGCCGTCCGGCTCGGGCAAGACCACTTTGATTCGTCTGCTCAACGGCCTTGAGCAAATCGATAACGGCGATATCAGGATCAACGGCCAGCCGTTCATTCACCTCGTCCGTCAGGGGGCGCAACCGCCGCGCTATGTCGAGCATACGGAGCATCGAATGAACATCGGCATGGTGTTCCAGAGCTTCAATCTGTTCCCGCACTTGACCGTTCTGAGTAACTTGCTGCTGGCGCCGCGTTACCACCGTCTCGCTTCAGAGCAGGAGCTCAAACAGCAGGCGTACGAGCTGCTGCACAAGGTCGGCATGCTAGAGCACGCCTGGAAATATCCGCATCAGTTGTCCGGCGGGCAACAGCAGCGCGTAGCGATTGCTCGTGCGTTGATGATGCGTCCGCAAATCATGCTGTTCGATGAGCCGACATCAGCCCTCGATCCGGAGAAGGTTAACGAGGTGCTACAGGTGATCGAAACACTGGCGAAAGAGGGCATCACCATGGTCATCGTGACCCATGAGATGAACTTCGCCTTCAAGGTCTCTGACCGAATCGTATTCATGGAGAAGGGCCGGGTGGTCTGCGATGACAGCCCGCAGGCACTGCGCGATGGACAGCACCCGCGAGTGGAAGCTTTTCTGAAAGATGTTTCGTTGGCTTGAAACCTTAACGCTTGTTTGCAGGGGAGAAGAACATGATCGAGCAATGGCAGATCGACCAGTTTCACGCGCAGGGTTTTCTGGTCGTGGAGGACGTGCTGGCAGCCGACGAAGTGGCGGCGCTGCAGCACGACTTCGACCAGTGGGTGGAAGACAGCCGCACTCAAAACTGCGCCTGGGGGCAGACGCTGGATGGTCGGCCGCGATTTGATATTGAAGGCGACCATCGCCCGGATCATCCGTCATTGCGCCGCGTGACCTCGCCAACGGAAATCTCAAAGGCTTACCAACAGGCTGCTTTTCAGTCGCGCATGGCAACTATTGCTGCGCAGTTGATCGGCGGCAACGGCACTCGCTTTCATCACAGCAAAATCAACTCAAAATTGCCGCACACCGCCACGCAGGTGAAGTGGCATCAGGATTTTCTGTTTACGCCGCACAGCAACGACGACCTGGTAACCGCGCTGCTGATGGTCAGTGAGGTGACACCCGAAAATGGCCCGCTGAATGTGGCACCGGGCAGCCATAAAGGCGAGCTTTGGTCGCATTGGCAGAACGGGCGTTTCACGGGTGCTGTGGAAGACGCAGTTGTTGAAGCGCACTGCCAGCAACCGGTGGCCTGTTATGGACCGTCGGGTTCGGTGTGCTTCATGCACACCCGCTTGCTGCACGCCTCAAGCCCGAATGAAACCGAGTTCCCGCGTACTTTATTCATCAGCGTATACGCCGCCGAAGATGCGTTGCCCTTCGGGGAAAACCCGCTGCCCAGCGAACACACCGGTTTGATGGTGGCGGGACATGAAAGCGGCCTGGTGCGCAGCACCGCGAACCAGATCCGTCTGCCGCAGAAACCCAAGGGTGCTTCGTTTTTTGTGCAGCAGGCCGGAAACGACATGGCTACTGCCTGAGACCTGAACAGCAATTGCCTGAACCTTACTGACTCCACGAGGAATACTTATGAAGCTATCCCGTCTGTTCGTTCGTCCCGCTGCGATGGTTGTATTAGGCGCTGCGGTTGCCATGGCCTCATCAATGGCCTCGGCTTTCCAGCAGCCAGGCAAGATCATTGCCGGTTCCGACATGACGTTCTATCCGTATGAGTACATGGACAAAAACCAGCCGGCAGGCTTCGACATCGAGTTCCTGGATGGCCTGGCGAAGGTCATGGGGATGAAGGCCGAGAATCTCGACACCCGTTTCCCGAATCTGATCGGTGGGCTGCAAGGCGGCCGGTTTGATATCACCAACTCGTCGATGTACATCACCGCTGAGCGCCTGAAAGTCATCGACATGATTCCTTACCTGAAAAGTGGAGAGTCGATTCTGGCGGTAAAGGGCAGCGCGTATCAGCCAAAGACCCCGGAAGACTTTTGTGGCCACAAGATCGGCTCCATGGCCGCGACGTCCTGGCTACAACAACTGCAGAAACTCTCTACGGATTACTGCGTGAAGAACGGCCTGCCGCCTATCGCGATCAGCGAATACGGGACTGATCCGCAAACGACCCAGGCCATGCTTGCACATGCGGTTGAAGCGCAGATCACTGACGCTGCTGTGGCGCGGGGCGTGGTTGAAAAGCTGGGTAACCGGGTGGTGATTTCATCCGAAACCCTGATCTACCCGGTGCTCAACGGCTTTGGCGTGAAAAAAGGCAACGATGTCGTCCGCAATGCGTTGATCGAAGGGCTCGAGAAGTACAGCAAGACGCCGGAATACAAGGCTTTGCTGGACAAGTACAAGTTCCAGGCACCGACGGCGGATGACATCGCGGCGCTGATGCCCAAGCCCTAAAAGCGTTTGTCGTTAAAAAAACACGGACCTGGTAGGAGCCAACTTGTTGGCGAGACGTCGGGCCTGCATAGCCTGATGATCCGCCTCGCCAACAAGTTGGCTCCTACCGGGGATGTATTTCAACCCGATGATTTATGCGTTGTAGGCAGGAGTATTTTAAACATGGCCCTTAACTTCGAGGAACAGACGCGTCTGGATCTGGCCGCGACCTTTCGCATCATTGCTCATCTGGGCATGCATGAGGCGGTGGCCAACCATTTCAGCGCGGCGATTTCAGCTGACGGAAAGCAGTTCCTGCTGAACCCGAAGTGGAAACATTTCTCGCGCTTGCGTGCCAGTGATCTGCTGTTGCTCGATGCCGATGATCAAGACGCCGCGCACCGACCGGATGTGGATACAACGGCGTGGTCCATCCATGGGCAAATGCACCAGCGTCTGCCTGAAGCTCGGGTGGTTCTGCATCTGCACCCGGTCTACACCACAGCGGTGGCGTGCCTGGCAAAGCCGCATATTCCGGCGATTGATCAGAATACGGCGCGCTACTTCAACCGGGTTGCGATAGATGAGCTTTACGGCGGCATGGCTGACACCACTGCTGAAGGGGCTCGGCTGGTCGGGCTCCTGGACGGCAAAAGTCGTCTATTGATGGGTAACCATGGCGTGATGGTGACCGCTCCAACGGTAGGTGAAGCATTCGACGATATCTGGACCCTGGAAAGGTCCTGCCAGATTCTGGTTACGGCCTGGTCCACGGGGCAGCCATTGAAGACGCTGCCGGACGATGTCGCTGAAAAAACAGCACGGGACTGGGAAAAGATCACTGATTTTTCGCAACAGCATTTCGAAGAAATGAAGTGGCTGATGCTTCAGGCGGACCCTTCACTGGCCGACTGATCCGAACACGTTACTGACTGTATACGCGTCTGAAGATGCCGTAGGGCTTGTTGCGCCTGCGCGCTGACATTTTCGTTATTTTTTACTGCGTCAACCCGTCATAAAGGGCGTGTTGAAGGATGCCAGGATGACTGAACACATCACAGAAATTGACACGCTCGTCGTGGGTGCAGGGCAGGCCGGTGTGGCCATGAGTGAACACCTGAGCCGATTGGGCATTGCGCATCTTGTGCTGGAAAAACACCGGGTTGCCGAAGCGTGGCGCAGCGGTCGCTGGGATTCGCTGGTTGCCAATGGTCCGGCCTGGCATGACCGGTTTCCGGGTCTCGAATTCGATATGGACCCGGACGGGTTTGCCAGTAAAGAACAGGTCGCCGACTACTTCGAACGCTACGCGCGTAAATTCAATGCGCCGATCAAGACCGGTGTCGAGGTGAAGCGGGTGACCCGCAATGTCGAGCGAGCAGGCTTTACTGTGGAGACGAGTGCTGGCACCTACGTGGTCAATCACCTGGTGTCTGCAACCGGCCCGTTTCAGAAACCTGTCATTCCATCGATTGCGCCCAGGGATGACGCGTTGCACCAGATCCACTCGGCGCAGTACTTCAACCCTCAGCAATTGCCTGACGGCGCGGTTCTGGTCGTTGGAGCCGGCTCGTCCGGTGTACAGATCGCCGATGAGTTGCAGCGCTCCGGCCGTCAGGTCTACTTGTCGGTCGGTCCTCATGATCGTCCGCCGCGAGCCTACCGTGGACGTGACTTCTGCTGGTGGCTTGGCGTTCTCGGGCTGTGGGACAGCGAGACCATGCAGCCTGGCAAAGAGCACGTGACCATTGCCGTCAGTGGCGCGCGAGGCGGCCATACCGTTGACTTCCGCCGCCTGGCGCAAGCAGGCATGACGCTGGTCGGCCTGACTGAAAGCTTTGCCGATGGCAAGGTACGTTTCCAGAATGACCTCGTCGAAAATCTCGACCGCGGTGACGAGAACTACCTGTCACTACTCGATGCCGCCGATGCGTATGCCCATCGAAATGGTCTGGATTTACCGCTGGAGCCAGCGGCGCGCGAACGTGTGGCGGACGCCGCCTGTATCACTGATCCGTTGCGTGAACTGGACCTGACTGCAGCCGGTGTCCGTTCCATCATCTGGGCCACGGGTTATTCCCAGGACTACAGCTGGTTGCAGGTCGATGCTTTCGACGCCAAGGGCAAGCCAATACATCAGCGTGGGGTGTCCAGAGAGCAAGGTCTGTATTTCGTCGGTCTGCCGTGGCTTTCGCGACGCGGTTCGGCCTTCATCTGGGGTGTGTGGCATGACGCCAAACATGTCGCTGATCAGATCGCCACCCAGCACAAGTACCGGTCGTATGACCAGGGCAAGCGCGCAGCCCCAGCAGTCAGGTTGCGCAACGTTTAAACGTTGATCGTCTTTGATTGGGCGTAACTCGCCCCAGTGTTCACAGGAGATTTACATGGCTACCCCGACCCACACCCGTATTCGCATGTTCAATACCAAAGACACTTACCCGAACCAGAGTCTGGACAACGACCTGTGCCAGGCAGTGCGTGCCGGTAATACCGTTTACGTACGGGGTCAGGTCGGCACCGACTTCGATGGCAACCTGGTCGGCCTCGGTGATCCCGGCGCTCAAGCGCATCAGGCCATGAAGAACGTCAAACAACTGCTGGAGGAGGCGGGCAGCGATTTGTCGCACATCGTCAAGACCACCACCTACATCATCGACCCGCGTTATCGCGAGCCGGTTTATCACGAAGTGGGCAAGTGGCTTAAAGGGGTATTCCCTATTTCCACGGGGCTGGTGGTCTCTGCTTTGGGTCAGCCGCAGTGGCTGATGGAAATCGACGTGATCGCCGTCATTCCCGATTAAGGACTTTCGTCATGACATTTTCCATTGCTGCACGTTGCGCCAAAACCGGTCAGTTGGGCATCGCCATCAGCTCGTCAAGCATTGCCGTGGGTGCCCGTTGCCCCTGGCTGCGAGCTGGAGTGGGGGCGGTGTCTTCGCAAAACATCACGCTGCCAGCCTTGGGGCCGCAAGGTCTGGACCTGATAGAGCAGGGCGCCTCACCCGCACAGGCGTTTGAGCAGCTGTGGGCGGTTCAAACGTTCAGTGAGTACAGGCAGATCACTGCGATTGATCACCTTGGACGCGTCGCGCATTTCAGCGGCAGTAAAACGCTTGGGATACACAATGCCGTCAGCGGGGAACAGTGCGTCGCGGCCGGCAACATGCTAGCTAACCCCGAAGTGATCAGCGCGATGGTCAAGGCTTTTGAGTTGGCTTCAGGGCACCTCGCCGAGCGTTTGCTGCAAGCCATGCATGCAGGCCAGGCGGCGGGCGGAGAAGCCGGGCCTGTGCATTCGGCAGCACTGAAAGTGGTGGCCGATCTGCCTTGGCCGATTGTTGATTTACGAGTGGATTGGGCTGAGCACAACCCGATCAACGTGCTGGATGGCTTGTGGCAAGCCTATCAGCCACAGATGCAGGATTATCTCGACCGTGCGCTAAACCCCGCCGGAGCGCCAGGCTATGGCGTACCGGGAGATGACCGATGAGCGCCAGCCGCGAGCTGTTGGCTCGTCTGGTTGCGTTCGACACGACCAGCCGCGAGTCGAATCTGTCGCTGATCGAATTTGTGCGTGAATACCTCGATGGCCATGGGGTTTCCTGCGAGCTGATCTACAACGCGCAAAAGACCAAGGCCAATCTCTTCGCGACGATCGGCCCGGCTGAAGTGCCCGGCATCGTCCTGTCTGGCCATACGGATGTAGTCCCGGTAGACGGCCAGGCCTGGACTTTTCCGCCGTTTGAGCTGAGTGAAAAGGAGGGGAGGTTATACGGCCGTGGTACTGCCGACATGAAAGGCTACATAGCCTGTGTCATGGCGCTGGTTCCGGAGTTGACCCGGAACACATTGCGTATGCCGGTGCACATTGCGCTTTCCTACGATGAGGAAGTTGGCTGTCTGGGCGTCCGCTCACTGCTGGAAGTGCTGGGTTCAAAGCCGGTTAAACCGTTGCTCTGTGTGATCGGTGAGCCCACGGAGCTGAAACCGGTGCTCGGGCACAAAGGCAAAGTAGCCATGCGTTGTGATGTGCACGGCCTGGCTTGCCATTCGGCTCACGCGCCCAGTGGCGTCAACGCCGTTGAGTACGCTGCGCAGTTGATCAACGAGCTGGGAAGGCTCGGGAAAGCGTTGCAGGCCGAAGAACGGCAGGACGCACGCTTTGATCCGCCGTTCTCGACCGTACAGATTGGGGTAATCGGCGGTGGCGTAGCGTTAAACATTGTTCCTGAACATTGTCGCTTTGACTTTGAAGTGCGCTCGCTTCCGGTAGAAGACCCGCGCCACGTCATCTCTGCATTGCACGCTTACGCACAAAATGAGTTGCTGCCTGCCATGCGGGCTGTCAGCGGGCAGAGCGATATTCGCCTTACGGAGCTGTCGAGTTACCCGGGACTGGATATCTCGATGCAAAGCCAGGCCGCAGAGTTGATCGCGGAGTTTTGCGGCTCACGATCATTCGGCACGGTGGCTTTTGGCACTGAGGGCGGATTGTTCGATCAGTCAGGGATCCCGGCCGTAGTCTGCGGCCCCGGCAGCATGGCGCAAGGGCACAAACCGGATGAGTTCATCAGCGTCGAGCAACTTGGTGCATGTGACCGGATGCTGGGGCAGGTGTTGGCGTTTGTCAGGGTCCGCTGAAGTAATCGGGCCCAGTACTTCATCTCACAGGCCTTTCATACATTTGCGTACGTCATCATCAATAACGTTCCCGGGTTTTATGCAGTCCTTCAAAGGTTTCGCATCCTGAATACCCTCAAATTCGGCTTTCTCCCGGCTTCGGCACTGCTTGTTCATGGCGATGCCAATCGGTGACGTGCTGCCTTTGTAAGACTCGCACATGGCGGCATTTGCCGTTTTCTGCATCTGTACGACCATGGGCAGCATCACTGGATCGACCGCAAAAGCTGGGAGGCTTGGGCAGATGAATAAAAAAAGCGCGACTAGGCGTTTCATGATTCTTCCTTGAAGTCAGGTAAATCGGGAAGTGCAGGACCCGTTATGCGTGGCCCTAGGCAGGCGTGTTATTGAAGCGTTATCGGCATTGAGGGGCAGGGCTGCAGTGTTTTTGATGGACACTGAAGCTGTACGGCACACATGGACCTGTAGGAGCGCACGAACACCGCGAGGCTGCGAAAGCGGTGTATCAGGCAGAGCGCCATCGCGGTGCTCGTCAGCTCCTGCAGAAAAGCATCCCAAGAAAGCGCAGATATCAGTGGATAGGGCTAAGAGGCTGAGCAAGCGCGGATGCACGCCGCTCGCTGATGCGCTCCACGGTCTCCATATGCTCTGTACCCCACACGCATAGCGCACCCAGCGCTGTCGCCAGGGACTGTCCGAAAGGTGTCAGGGAATACTCAACCTTTGGCGGTATTTCCTGAAAATCCATGCGCGAAACGATTTCATCGCGCTCCAGTTCCTTCAGTTGCTGGATCAATACCTTGTCGGTCACACCGCCAATCGCACGTTTCAGTTCGCCATACCGGTGAACATTGCGCGTCAGGTTATAGAGAATCAGTGGCTTCCATTTGCCGCCAAGCACCGTCAGCGCTGCTTCGAGCCCACATTTAAAGGTGTTGTCTGCCATGATCGGGCCGCTCCGTCCTTTGCTCAAGGATGCTGACTAAAAGGTACTTACTAAAAGGTGCATACTATTCAAGTTGATAGCGCGGATCTACAGTTGTGCCTCATATTTCGAGGACATCAACATGAGCAGGCTCAACGGAAAGATCGCAGTCATCACTGGCGGAAATAGCGGCATCGGCCTGGCCAGCGCCATACGCTTTGCGGCAGAGGGTGCGCAGGTCATCATCGTCGGTCGTCGGCAAGAGCAATTGAACGCCGCATTGCAACAGATTGGGCATGACGCGATAGCGATCCAGGCTGACATTTCGAGTCTGGACGACCTGGACCGCGTTTACGCCGAGGTCAAAGCCACCAAAGGCCGGATTGACGTGCTGTTCGCAAACGCCGGGCTGGGCGATTTCCAGCCGCTCGGGGCGATCACCGAAGAATCCTTCGATCGCACTTTTGGCATTAACGTCAAAGGGACGCTGTTCACTGTGCAGAAGGCGCTGCCACTGATGAGCACAGGCGGTTCGGTCATCCTCACCGGTTCGACAACAGGGACCATGGGCACACCGGCATTCAGCGTTTACAGCGCGACCAAAGCTGCGCTACGTAATTTCGCCAGAAGCTGGGCGCTGGACCTGAAAGGTACGGGCATTCGCGTCAACGTCATTTCGCCGGGGCCGATTTCCACCCCAGGGCTCGACCTGGCCCTTGCACCCACTGGCCAGGCAGAGGCCATTGTTGACGGCATGGTTGCCCAGTTGCCGGTGGGCCGTATCGGGCAGCCCGAAGACGTTGCGGCAGCGGCCTTGTTCCTGGCGTCGGACGAAAGCAGCTTCATGACGGGAAGCGAGATGTTTGTTGATGGTGGATTTGCACAGGTTTGAGGTGAAGAGGAGGGCAGTCGAATCTGGCTGGATGTTGGCTTTGCGAGTCAATGCGGCGCTGACTGACGATCCAGGGTTTTTGTGTCAACCAGCCAGATAATTCCCCGTGCGCAGTGTGCTTTTCGAGTCTCGCTGTATGCGCGATGTACCGATGGTCATGCACTCGATAAAAAAATACATTTCTGAATGTTTCGGATTGACATCGAGGTGCCACCCTCGATATAAAGCAGATGTTGTACGACGACAGACGAATGTCGTCGGCCAAAGCTAAAAATAAAAACAGAGTGTCGTCCATCATGAATCCAGATCGCTTGAATATCTCGCTGATTGCCGTCGTTGCCGGCTCAGGTTTTAGTGCGCACCTGCAGGCGCAATCAAGCCCGTCGCTGCTCAACTTTCCGAACACCCGATAACTCCAGCTTTACATTCGACTCCAGCCATCGGGCGTGGAGGGCGTACACCTGCGCTCTCGAAATGTTGTCGAGAGAACCATCCGCATAATCCAATAATAAAGTGATGCTATGAACGTTAATGAAGCGGTCCACGTGCAAAGCGTTAGCCACGCCATAGGCAAATATCGGTGGACGATCTGTGCACTGCTGTTCTTTGCGACCACGGTCAATTACCTGGATCGGCAGGTACTTAGCCTGTTGGCTCCAAGCCTCTCAACCCAATTCGGCTGGAGCAATACCGACTACGCCAACATCGCCTCGGTCTTTCAGTTCGTTTATGCGATTTCCATGCTTTTCGCGGGTCGTTTCGTCGACAAGATCGGCACCAAGGCTGCCTTCATGGTCGCCATTGGGGTGTGGTCGACGGGTGCAGTCATGCATGCCTTTGCAGTACCGCTGGGAGAGGGAATCGCCTCAATATCCAGTGCGCTAGGCTTCGCAGTTATTCCGGTATCCATCGCAGGGTTCATGCTGGCACGCGCAGTACTGGCAATCGGCGAGTCGGGTAACTTCCCTATTGCGATCAAGGCCACAGCTGAATACTTCCCGAAAAAAGAGCGTTCCTTCGCAACGGGGATTTTTAACTCGGGTGCCAATGTGGGCGCAATTCTGGCACCGATTTCTGTTCCACTGATCGCTGCCGCCTGGGGCTGGGAATCAGCATTCATCGTGATTGGGATGCTGGGTTTCATCTGGCTCGGCGCGTGGATTTTCCTGTATGAAAAACCGGAGAATCAGACTCGGCTCACGCCGGAAGAATTGGCGTATATACGCGCCGATGAGGCTGTATCGGTAAACACTACCGACGCCTCGGTCGCAGGAGGCAAGAAAGTATCGTGGTTCAAATTGCTGACCTACCGCCAGACCTGGGCGTTTGCGTTCGGCAAGTTCATGACTGATGGCGTGTGGTGGTTCTTCCTGTTCTGGTTGCCGACTTATCTCGGCGCACAGTACGGCATGAAGGGCCAGGCAATTGTAATGCCGCTGGCCGTGCTCTACAGCATGACCATGGTGGGCAGTATTGGAGGAGGGTGGTTCCCAAGCTATTTCATGTCCCGCGGCGACAAGCCGTACGACGGCCGCATGAAAGCCATGTTCGTGATCGCGCTTTTCCCGTTGCTCGTGTTACTCGCTCAGCCGCTGGGCTATATCAGCTTCTGGATACCCGTGTTGCTCATCGGTATCGGGGCATCGGCGCATCAGGCCTGGTCGTGCAATATCTTCACAACGGTATCCGACATGTTTCCTCAGAAATCCATTGCGTCGGTGGTCGGTATCGGTGGCATGGCGGGCGGATTAGGCGGCGTCGTCATGACCAAGATCGGTGGATGGGTTTTTGATTACTACAAAACCATCAACGATATCCACACCGGCTACATGATCATGTTTTCCATCTGTGCGCTTGCATACCTGGTGGCGTGGTGCGTGATGAAGGCATTGGTGCCGCGGCATAAGGAAATTACGGATCTGTAAGCAGCGCGCAGGGTAAGTTTACATTTTGGCGAGCCTCGACTCAGCTCTTTATCAATGCCTAAACCATCAGTGCGCGTGGCTTTCCCGCAACGCGCACTGATGGTATGTAACCAGCTTCTGTCAGCAGCAATAACGTCGACCGACGATTCGAGTTAAATCCTCCTCTTTGACAGCCATGTCTGTTTCTCCTGAATAAGCTCCCAACGTATGCACCTCCTTGGAGCAATGCGCTGTTTAGTGGTGCAGTTTATTAGCGTATACGCTTTATGCGGGAAGTGCTTTGTCAAAATCGGGGCGGTTTTAGCAAAGTGCGAGCCATGTTGCTTATTCAGATTTACGGTGATTTACCTTGTATATACGAAGAAATAATCGGGCTTATGAAATGTCAGGAAATATTCCATCAGGGTCTTCCCATCGAAAATAAATAGTGCATACACTGCAATTGAATTCCGAATTCGCGTTTGTAGATCGTCCGCCGAGTGTCTCCAGTGGCAGCGCTATCGCTGGTGCGCTCTGATATCTAACGCCCAAAAACGGTCACTTACATGAAAAAATCTATCTCCGAAACAGCTGCGATCGTTGTTGCTTCTTGCTGTATAAGCGCCTGCAGCAACAGCACTACGACTGCGCCACACGTCAACCAGCCCGCACTCAAGACTGTTTCCAGTCCGCTGCTACATAACGACGGCCAGACCTTCAAAGACCTTGATCACAATGGTCAGCTGGACGCTTATGAAGACTGGCGCCTGGCACCCGAAGTACGTACCAGGGACCTGGTGCAGCGCATGACTGTGGAAGAAAAGATCGGTCTGATGATGCACAGCACGGCTCCCTACGTAGCGACAGGTACCGACGCCGGTTACAACCTTGCAAAGCTGTCACCCCTGATTGCTGACAAGCACATCAACCATTTCATCTCGCGTCTCAGCATCACCCCGGTGGAGATGGTCAACAGCTACAACCAGTTGCAGGGCCTGGCAGAGAAAACCCGCCTTGGAATTCCCATCAGCTTCAGTACCGATCCGCGCAATCACTTCCAGTACACCCTGGGCGCGAGCGTAAGCTCCGGTAGCTTTTCCCAGTGGCCAGAGACACTAGGGCTTGCTGCGACAGGCGACGAAAAACTGGTGCAACGATTCGGCGACATTGCACGTCAGGAATACCGTGCCATGGGCATTCAGATTGCGCTGTCGCCACAGGCAGACCTGGCCACGGAGCCACGCTGGTCACGTATCAACGGCACCTTTGGTGAGGACGTCGACCTGGTCAGCAAGATGACCGCGGCTTACATCGTCGGCTTCCAGCACGGAACCCAGGGGTTGCAATCGGATGGCGTCGCGGCAACCGTCAAGCACTGGGCTGGTTATGGCGCGGCAAACAAAGGCTTTGATGCAATGAACGCCTATGGCCGAGATCTGGCCTACAGCGCTGAGGACTTCAAGACGCAATTGAGCCCGTTCAAGGCGGCATTTGCTGTCAACGCTGCCGAGATTATTCCTACCTACGGCGTGCCGCCTGACGGGGTTGACGTCAATGGCAAGCCTTTGGAGCGTGTCGGGGCAAGTTTCAGCAAGCAAATGCTCACCGAGTTGCTGCGTAACGAATACGGTTTCAAAGGCATCATCCTCACCGATTGGCTGATCACCAACAGCTGCACAGACGAATGCCTGACCGGGAGTAAGCCAGGTGAAGATCCAAACAAGGCATATCCCAAATACGGAATGCCATGGGGCGTTGAGGGGCTGACTGAAAAACAACGTTTCGTCAAGGCGGTGGACGCGGGTGTTGACCAGTTTGGCGGCACATTCAATACCGAGCCTCTCATTGAGGCCGTGAAGGAGGGCGCTCTTACCCTGGCCCGGATAGACGAGTCAGTAACGCGATTGCTACTGCAGAAATTCCAGCTGGGCCTGTTCGAAACGCCTTATGCGGACGCCGCAGAAGCCGAGCGTATTGTCGGCAATCCGCAATTCAAGGAAGAAGGACTAGAGGCACAACGTCGTTCGTTGGTCATGCTGCAGAACAAGCAAAACGTGCTTCCGCTCAAGCCTGGCGCCAAGGTCTATCTGGTCGGAGTTTCGAATACTCAGGCTCAGCAGCACGGCTTGACCGTGGTATCCGCTCCGGAAGACGCCGATGTGGCGCTGGTACGCATGAGCGCGCCGTTCGAGACCCATGCGACCTATGCGTTTGGATCGGGGTTGCACGAAGGCGATCTGGACTTCAAACAGGATAACGCCGAGTACAAAGAGTTGTTGAAGATCAGTGCGAAAGTGCCGGTCATCACGACAGTTTACCTGGACCGACCAGCCATCCTGAGTAACGTCGCAAAAGCCAGCCAGGCGCTCGTTGCAAACTTTGGAGTGAGCGACCAAGCACTGCTTGATGTATTGACCGGCAAGCACTCGCCAGAAGGCAGGCTGCCATTCGAGTTACCGTCGTCAATGGCATCTGTCGAGGCACAGCAATCAGGCAAGGCCGCCGACAGCAAATTACCTTTGTATCCTGTGCATTTCGGTTTGAAGTATTAAGCAGTTGCGCTGTGACAATGTGGGCTGTGTTCGTGTGAGGGAAAACCGGCTGACGGTCTATGGCTTCTGGTGCGAAGCTGTGGGCCATAAGCCGGTTGATTCGCGGATATGGCAATTAATTTATGCTGCGGTTGTCTGTAACCTACAGCATTTAATAGCCAAAAAGGTCGGGGATTGCCAGGATGCCAATTTATCTAGCTGCTGAAAATGAACTCAAAGTCGGCCAGGCTCTGGTGCTGGAAGCTCCCGCAGCAGATGGCTCTTTCGTCGTGGTTTTTGAAGATGACGGTGACACAGGTTATTTCTATGCACTGGATACTTCGGCTGCCGATAACCCGATTCGCGATGCGATGCATATATACAACGTCGCTGATGTTTCTGACCGCGACAAGCCATCGGTTGTCAAAATCGGCTGGTCGATCGATCACAGCAAGGCGGTACTCCTGATTAATGATTATCCCCATGCAGTGTTTGATTTCGCTGCCAGGCAGGGATACTGCAGATCAGGCTTTCCACCGCAGACGGGCAATGGCTGGTCCGAGAGCGGGCATGAATGGGATGAGAGCGTCCTTGATCTGTTTGCTTAAGAAAATCTCACTTAGCCAGGCAATCGGCTCATAGGGCAGGGTGCGGGCTATCTCGCGCCCCACGTTACCCGCGCTTATCTCACGAAAAATCGGCCGAAAGCTCTTGGCCAGGGTTTCGTAATCGGTTCCAGGGGACAGTGGGTTTGCGGCTGTGTATTGATTTCAATAGACCTTTTCGGGAGGCCCGAAATGCATCTGTTGCCTGGCAGACAGTTGCTCAACAGCTTGTCAGCAAACAGTACAGCACGATGTTTTTTGAGTTATACGTAAGTGCTTGATCTGGATTGACTTATGGCAATGGCACGTTTGCTGCTCCGGTGAAGAAAGTCGATCCCGGATGCAATGACGTTCGGGGTTTCCAACCGAGGAGTTCTCCATGAGTCAGCAGCCCATCAAATTTGCCTACTGGGTGCCCAATGTCAGCGGCGGCCTGGTCGTCAGCAAAATCGAACAGCGCACCAACTGGACCATCGATTACAACCGTAAACTGGCGAAAATTGCCGAGCAATCCGGTTTCGAGTACGCCTTGACCCAGATCCGCTTCACTGCAGGTTATGGTGCCGAGTTCCAGCATGAGTCAGTCGCTTTCAGCCATGCGCTGCTGGCTGCCACTGAAAAGCTGAAGGTCATTGCAGCGATCTTGCCAGGGCCGTGGAATCCTGTGCTGGCCGCCAAGCAACTGGCGACCATCGATCAGCTCACGGCCGGTCGGGTGGCAGTTAACATTGTCAGCGGGTGGTTCAAGGGTGAGTTCACGGCTATTGGCGAGCACTGGCTGGAGCACGACGAGCGCTATCGCCGCTCCGAGGAATTCATTCGCGCCCTCAAGGGCATCTGGACCACTGACAACTTCACCTTCAGGGGCGATTTCTATCGCTTTCATGATTACAACCTCAAGCCCAAGCCTATCCAGCAGCCTCATCCGGAAATCTTTCAGGGCGGCAGTTCACGGGCCGCGCGGGACATGGCAGCGCGGGTCTCCGACTGGTATTTCACCAACGGTAATACCGTGGAAGGAATCAGGCCTCAGGTCGATGACATCCGTGCCAAGGCGGCGCAAAACGGGCATTCAGTGAAGGTCGGCGTCAATGCTTTCATCATTGCGCGGGACACCGAAGAAGAGGCGCGCGCGGTATTGGCCGAGATTATCGACAAGGCTGACCCGGAAGCGGTCAATGCGTTTGGTGATGCAGCCAGACAGGCCGGCAAGGCCAGCCCCGAAGGTGAGGGTAACTGGGCCAAATCGACCTTTCAGGACCTGGTGCAATACAACGACGGTTTCAAGACCAACCTGATCGGTACGCCGCAGCAGATAGCCGAGCGCATCGTGGAGCTGAAGTCAGTGGGTGTGGATTTGGTGCTGTCGGCATTCCTGCATTTCCAGGAGGAAGTCGCTTACTTCGGCGAGCGCGTGTTGCCGTTGGTCCGCGAACTGGAAGCTTCCAGGCAGGAACAGGTTGCAAGCGTGCCCGCGTGATGCTGCCGGCTGCCGTGGACTTTGAGATTTACGGCAGCTGTTGGTGGCGCCACAGATGTTCACGTTTTGCGATCTCTATCCAGGTAGCTCCAACGAGTGTTGTCATGATCTGAATGCCGCCCGACAAACTTGTCTCACCAGTTGACGGAGAAATAGCACTGATTATCTGGAGCTTTGATAAAGCTCAAAGGAAACGTGACCGAGCCGCAAGCGCGAAGCTTCTAGCTCAGGCATGCAGTGGCAAGCATCGCCAAGCTGAAAGCAGGAGACGCCGCTAGTAGGCTCTAAATCTGTCCAGCAACGACCCCCAAGGGTAAACACGTGGGTACGCATAATGTATATTATGTTAAATAGGGTATTATGTTAGATATGTCATGAGGTTGTCTGAGTCCACTAACCTCAGCAACCTCGCCACCCGTACCTCAACATTTCTCATCTCTGCTTCCCAAACCTGCGCCGCCCGATCGAGTCCTCATTGCTCGCCCAACTCATCCTCGAAATCACTTCCCGATGGACAGGACTGCTATCGATAAGCTCAGGCTTCTTTTCAGCCCGAGCTCATCCACGACACCTCTTACCCTTGGCTTCAGATGCCGCGTTTATGATCAGGCCACGTGGATTCGTAAGGGCTACTTGTCAAACCTTTACCGCCAATGCGAATCCGGTTTAGGTTGAACCTCTATTGCTTAGAGGACTCCCAAACCTAAATCCAGGAGAAACTTATGACCCAGACAGCATTGGTTGTGGGCGCCAGCGGCATCGTCGGCAGCGCCATCACGCAGTTACTGATTGACAACAACTGGCAGGTCGCCGCGCTATCGAGGAGCCCGTCGCAAGTGCAAGGCGTGATCCCTGTCGCGGCAGATCTTCAGGATCCTGCTTCGCTGGAAAAAGCGCTGGCGGATTTGAAGCCAACCCACGTGTTCATTACCACATGGTCACGGCAAGCCACGGAAGCCGAGAACATTCGCGTTAATGCCGCCATGGTACGTAACGTACTCGCTGCGATTCGCCCGGCCAGGAGCGTTGAGCACGTAGCATTGGTTACCGGGCTGAAACACTACCTCGGCCCATTCGAAGCGTATGGTAAAGGTAGCCTTCCGCAAACACCGTTCCGCGAGGAACAGGGTCGGCTGGATGTCGAAAACTTCTACTATGCCCAGGAAGACGAACTCTTCGCCGCTGCTGAGAAGGACGGCTTCACCTGGAGCGTTCATCGCCCGCACACCGTCACAGGGGTTGCCGTGGGCAACGCGATGAACATGGCAACCACCCTCGCCGTCTATGCGTCGATTTGCAAAAAAACCAATCGCCCTTTTGTGTTTCCCGGATCAAGAGTTCAGTGGGACAGCCTCACCGATATGACGGACGCACGGCAGTTGGCGAAACAACAGCTTTGGGCGGCCACTACACCGGCTGCGGCCAATCAGGCATTCAACATCACTAATGGCGATGTGTTCCGCTGGAAATGGATGTGGAGCAGGATCGCCGAGTACTTCGGTTTGTCTGCTGCCGATTATCCCGCTTCACTTTCTCCCCTTGAGGAGCAAATGGCTGAAGACCAGGCCGTATGGACGCAGATAGTCGCGGAGCATGGCCTGAAAGAATCCGATATTGGTCGCCTGATATCCCCATGGCATACCGATGCAGACCTCGGTCGCCCCATCGAAGTTGTCACTGACATGTCGAAAAGCCGTGCATTGGGCTTCACTGCCCACCAAGCCAGTGATCAAGCGTTTTTCGACGTCTTCGACAAACTACGCGAGATGCGCTTGATACCCTAAGGCGGTCCAACGCATATCCATTGGCGTGGCCGACGCGTACCACTAAAACGCAGACCAACCGCGGCAGCTTTTCCAGGCTGTCGTGGCTCTACTCATACTTTCTCCCAGTCATCATCCGCCTCTAACTAATAGTCTGAGAGACAGGTTCGCCTAGGCGTTGTCTTGTTTCAGGCTTTCGGGGCTGCCGGCGCATAGACCATCCATTACCAGGTTCATCAATCTGGCGAGACGAGGGCGCCAGTCGCTCTGGGCATCCATTTGCCATATTCCGGCGATGGCTAAAAAAAAGTCATCATTAGTAATCCCGCTACGAATTGATCCGGCCTTTTCATTTGCCCTCAAAAGCAGTTCGGCGGCTGTCTGGACCGGAGCATATCCAGACTTCCCGGGAAACTCGTAAACAGACGCAGCTTGTTGAATCGCAGCAGCGAGACCGGCCTTTGTCATTGCATATTCAGCGAGACAGTCCATCCACTCTCGGAGGGCTTCCTTGGGTGGTTTTGCCGCGAGTAGCTCTTCCGCCAAGGATGCCACCTGCTGCATTTCGAATTGATAGACCTCGAATACCAACTTCTCCCTGGTAGGAAAGTGGCGATAGAACGTACCCTGCCCTACCCCTGCCTTCTTCGCAATCGTGCTTAACGGAATAGCAGGATCGATTGTCAGCTCTTCTACCGCGACCGCCAAAATACGTTCCCGGTTTTTCCTGGCGTCAGAACGCATCACCAACTCGTCAGTCATGAACAAGATTTTCCTCAACTGGATTGCCAAGCGGACAGTTGTCCGGTAATTTTGCCAATGCGGACAACTGTCCGCTTAGACGACGTTTCTGGAGTTTACTATGAACAGCACTGGCAACACGATTCTGGTTACTGGCGGCACCTCAGGCATCGGCCTTGGTCTGGCCCTCAGGCTGCACAATGCGGGCAACAAAGTAATCATCGCGGGACGTCGCAAGGCTCTGCTCGACAAAATCACGTCGGAAAATCCGGGTGTTGAATCGGTAGTGCTGGACGTAGCCGATCCGCGATCCATTCAGAGTAGCAGCGAAGCACTAGCGATCAGCCATCCGAACCTGAACGTTCTCATAAACAACGCCGGAATCATGCTTTGGGAGGATTTAACTGATCCGGACAGCCTTGGCACAGCTGAGGAAATCGTGACAACGAACTTACTCGGCACGATTCGTATGGTTTACGCATTTACTCCACATCTGATCAAGCAGCCCGATGCAACGATAGTGAACGTCAGCTCGGCGTTAGCCTTCGTACCGCTGCCAGCTACACCGACCTACAGCGCAACCAAAGCGGCAGTTCACTCGTTCACTCAAAGTCTTCGAGTGCAACTTGAGGATTCGTCGGTTGAAGTGATCGAGCTTGCGCCGCCAGGGGTACGTACCACACTGCTTGGGCAGGAAAACGATGAAAACGCTATGCCCTTGGAGGAGTTTCTGGATGAAATCTTCGAACTGCTCAAGATCTCTCCGACCCCGCATGAACTCGTCGTCGAACGCGCGAAGCCATTACGATTTGCTGAAGCGAGCGGATCACATGGTGACGTATTGAAAATGCTGGCGGGGTACAAACCACCGGCGGAATGAGACGCGACGTTATAATTAGCGCTTCGCGCGCTCAGGTAGCCAGATCGCATCTGCCTACCTGACCTCGCGCCCCCTTCACACCCTCGGTATGCATTCCCTATTTGACTTGATTAGACAAGCCATTCGTCGAAGGCAAGCAACGGCGGTTGACAGTGGAGATTGTCTTGTCGAACATATAGCGCACTATACAATAGCGAGCTATTTAATGACCTCCAATCGGAAACACGTGGTATGCAGCTATCTTTTGCGCTCTATGCAGCGGCTAATCGGATGGTGCGTTTGCACAAACCTTACTTGGAGCCGTTAGGCCTGACCTTCCCGCAGTACCTGGTCATCCTCGAGCTTTTAAATGGCTCCCCGTTAACGGTGGGTGCCCTCGGAACTCGGCTTGCGATGGACGCTGGAACCATAACGCCATTACTGAAAAGGCTTGAGGCTGCCGATCTTGTCAGTAGGACACGAGATCCTGCCGACGAGCGCCGCGTGATGATCGACCTGACGCCAAATAGCCGCATGCTGGAAGCTGACATTCGGGGAATCACTAGCAAGATCAAGTCAGCTTGCCAGCTTGATGAGCAAGGTATCGATGAGCTTCGGCAAACACTCGATGCGCTAGGTCATCCGGCAACCGACTGAATATTTTCACGTCTGTAAAGAGAGGAAATGATGGCTATTTCAACGTCTAGATTCGATGCTGATACAGCAGCAGATGCCACCCTTAGATTTCAAAAAACGGCTCGTACCCGGCGCTCATTCCGTGGGTTTATTGACACTTCTGTGCCCGATCACATCATTCAAGAAGTGCTCAAGGATGCTCAGTGCGCTCCCTCCAACTGCAACACACAGCCTTGGAATGTGCACATCGTTCGTGGCCAGAAACTGAAAGAGCTTTCGCAAGTTCTCCATGCGAAAAATAATGCAGGCGAATTCACCCCAGACTTTTCGTTCGATATGGATGCTTTTTACGGTGTCTATGGAGATCGTAAGAATGCACAAGGCAAAGCCTACTACGAAGCTATGGAGGTGATGCGAGAAGACAAAGACGGGCGCCGGCGTGCGGCAGCCTTGAACTTGTCCTTTTTCAATGCTCCCCAAGCGGCTTTTTTATTCATGCCGGTATTTGGTGACAGTGTTCGAACTGCTGGTGATGTTGGTATGTACGGGCAGACCTTTCTACTGTCTCTTGCTGCACGTGGATTAGGCGGCATCCCGCAAACATCCCTTGGATTCTATGCCGCTACGATCCGGGAAGCGCTGGGAATTTCTGAAGAAATGAAAATGCTTTTTGGGATTTCATTCGGCTACCCGGACGAGAGCGCTCCAGGCAATCGCATGCATATGGATCGTGTGGCGATTACCGACAGCGTCACCTTTCACTGTTGAATAACTCATCTCTAACTGAGTCAGGCGACATGAGTGCAAATCCTGAATTGCAGAGGCTCTTGATGCGCTCAACTCATTCGAGCAATCAGTCTGGAAGTCACTGAATTATTAGCTATAGGTAACGAGGTTATTGAAATGAAAATCGGAATTATCGGCGCTGGTAATATTGGCGCTACCCTCGCCCGTAAGCTCGCTGCATGCGGCCACGAAGTTAAGCTGGCGAATTCAAAGGGCCCGCAAAGCATTCAGAACCTTGCCAACGAAATCGGCGTACGTGCGGTTACTAAGGAACAGGCGGTGTCCGAGGTCGATGTCGTTATCCTCTCGATCCCCTTTGCAAGCTACCCTGATCTCAAACAGACCTTTAGCAATGTTCCGGAGAAAACCGTCGTCATCGACACGTCCAATTATTATCCAGCGCGTGATGGGGCGATCAAGGAGGTCGATGACGGCATGCCGGAAAGCGTTTGGGTCAGCGAGAAAATTGGTCACCCGGTTGTCAAGGCATGGAACGCCGTCCTCGCAGCGACCCTTGCCGACAAAGGCCAACCAGAAGGATCGCCAACGCGTATAGCGCTGCCTGTAGCTGGGGGGAATTTGAACGCGGCGACGGTCGCGCAGGGTCTTGTTGAAGATACAGGCTTTATCGCGCTCGCTGCTGGAGACCTTGAAGACTCATGGCGTCAGCAACCAGGTACACCCGCTTACTGCACCGAGTTGACACTGTCGCAGCTGAAATTGGCGTTGCAAGTGGCGGACAAGGACAGAGCCCCTCAAAACCGAGACGCACTTATGGCAAAGTTTATGGCACCGGGGAGCCAGTTCACCCATGAGCAAATTGTTGCTACCAATCGCGCCATGACGGCCTGATTGGAGGGATGAAGCTCTCTCATTGCCAAACCGACGTGGAGAACTTCAAAACGATCCGAGCGTTTTGATCTCATGCTCGACTAAGCGATCTCGCTCGTTTGCCGACTCGGCGGAGTTCAGGATACATGGCGTTGCCATGGCAAGGTGGACGGCGAGAAGAAAGGCCCTCATTGAGGGTCCCTTTCAAGAGCTGACAAGCCGGTAAGTAAATCGGTGATTCTTAGTGGGTTTCCTATCTTACTGCTAGGTCCCTGTGGCTGAATCTCGGCTACAGCCTCGTTGGCGCTGCTCCCCTTCAAGAAAGCCCAAGGCGATTGCGAGAGTCGCGTTGAGCTCAACAATATGTGCCGATTGGAGAACCACCAAATCCTGAAGTGAGAGAAAAGCTGTAGCAGCGAAGGTATATGCATCGGCTGCGGATGTCTGATTTGTACCTAGCTTAAGCGCATCTACAAATGAAGGGGATTCATTTGGGAGTGAAACTAGCATAGCGCACCTGCCTTGATGAGCTGCTGAAATTCAGGCTCACCCGATAGTAACAGCCCCTACCCTCGTGACTAAGCTTTAATTCAGCGCATAAGTTTTCAAGGCGGCCATGAGATCATTATTGAGCAATCACTACTAGCGATGAGCTGGATGCCGTGCTCAGCAATGGTGATGATGTGCTGAAACCCATCCGGCGCCAAATCGCATATCGCCAGTGCTCCCTTAGAGGAATTGGCGCTGATTCAAGTGTTTTGTAGAACTCTCTGGCTAGACGCGGCTTTTCTGAAAGCAAAGCATTTCAGCATCCTCATGCGGATGCCGACGCAACGAGCGAGTGAATAAATCAGACGACGGGTGCCGTATCAGTGGACGAATAACTTATTTCTACTATCTGGCACGGTGCGACGCTAGGCCTCCTCAAGACCTATACAAGCCGGCCGATACTACTAAAGCCGCTAAGGCTAAGGCTAAGGCTCCCTCCGCAGTTCCAGGCTTGTCATCAGGGGTACTCCATGATAAATCAGAAAATTGACGCTAGCGAAAGCTTTAGCGTCAAAAGACGCCTTATGCTCTCGACATTTGCCATAATTTTCGTGTTTTTTGCATTATCTGTTTTCATGATTAAAGCCCTCAAGACATCAACCGACAATGTCGATGATTTATTTAATAAGGACTTTCTAGCGACAGAAGTAGTAAACAGCATTGATGGTGCGCTGACGCGCGTAGACATCAATATCCTGCGAATGATCGCCATTGGCGACCCAGTGCTGATCCCCCAATGGAAAGCACAGAACGAAAGTGCCTTCGCCAGGATCGAGACCCTGACCGACCAATTAACTGACAAAGGAAACAAGACAACAAGCGGCGACTCATTCGAGAAACTACAGAGCGATTATAGAAAGTTGCGTGACGGCATGCGCCATCAGACAACAGTCATTGAGTCAGGCGACATCCCTGCAGCAGCCAAAATCAATCGCGAAGAAGTTAAACCGTTTGCCGAGCAAGTCTTTGGAGCGCTCCAGCAATTGCGTGAACGAGGCAAGAGCCAAGCAGAGCTTCGGTTTCAGGAGCAGGTAGCCTACTCCAGTCAAATACGCAATATCGCCATCGCCGTAACGCTGCTTATCTCTTTAATGGGCGTGATCCTCACACTGATGACCACGCGAAGTATCCTGCGGTCTATTGGCGGTGAGCCGAGTATAGTTGCTGAGTTTACCCGCACAATCGCTCAAGGCGACCTTAGTAATCACCTCGACGTGGTGGCAGGCGACACAGGCAGCGTTGCCGCAGCCGTCGGCAACATGCAACAGCAACTGCGCCAAACTTTGCAGGAAATCGCGTCATCGGCCAACCAACTTTCGACCGCGGCAGGAAAACTCACAAGCGTCACTCGAGAAGGTGCTAATGGCCTGCAAAAGCAAGCAAATGAGATTGACATGGCGGCGACTGCCGTCAATCAAATGACCAGTGCTGTAGAAGAAGTTGCTCGCAACGCCGAACACACTTCCCGTTCATCCAGCAGCGCTACTGCTGCCGCCGAAGAGGGCTCTGCCCTGGTCAAAAAAACTGTTACGGCTATCGACAATATGGGCACGGATATTGGTAAAACGTCTCAACTGATTGGCGAGTTAGCCGACCAATCCCGTGACATAGGAAAAGTGCTAGACGTCATTCGTGGCCTTGCCGAGCAAACCAACTTGTTAGCGCTTAATGCTGCCATCGAGGCGGCGCGAGCAGGTGAAGCGGGCCGAGGCTTTGCCGTTGTAGCTGATGAAGTCCGCGCGTTGGCCCATCGTACGCAACAATCAACTAGCGAAATCGAACGCTTGGTCACCGGTATTCAGAACGGGACTGACCGGGCCGTAGGCTCTATGCAAGGGAATACGGAGCTGGCCGCAAGTACATTAGTAATTGCAAAAGGCGCGAACGAAGCCCTCAGCAAAATTAACGGAGCTGTAAGCGAAATAAACGGTCTGAATTTAGTTATCGCTAGCGCATCACAGGAACAAGCGCATGTCGCTCGAGAAGTTGATCGGAACCTGGTAAACATCCGCGACCTGTCGTTCCAATCCTCTAAGGGTGCCTCAGAGACGACCAGTGCTAGCCACGAGTTATCACGACTGGCTGAAGATTTAAGTGGGATTGTCGGAAGATTTAGGCTTGTTTGAGATGAATTTGGCGTGGCGAGCTATGTAGCCAGTAAACGGCAGTCATTAAGGGGGCTAGCTGGCCCCCCAACAGCGCTGCTTGGGTTTTAGAGATTTCCATCTCGACTTGAGTACCCGCTCAATCAAAGGGTTAATCGAGAAATTGAAGTACCTCAAGCTTCCGTTGGCATTCTTCAGCATGAATGCGAAAAGGCTTTCCCTCCAAAAGTGCAGTTGATACTGGCAAGCGTGGCTTATCCCCTTAACGCTCTGGCGCCGAGCGAAACTCATCAGCACTTAACCCAAACCGGTTCATCTTGTTGTACAGCCCGCCCCGGGACACGTTCAGCTGTTTGGCCGCCACCCGGATATTGCCGTGGCTCGCCTTGAGTGCGTTGATGATCGCGTTCATTTCGTGCGCTCCGAGGTCCGGCGCAGCTTGGGGTTCAGGCGCACGTCCTGGCACCGAAGGCCGCTGCCTTTGCTTGATTTCGAGCGGCAGATCTATGGCCTGGAGCCGCTCGGTGTCGGCCAGGTTGGTCGCCCGTTCAATAATATTTTCCAGTTCTCGAACATTTCCGGGCCAGTGGTAGGCACACAGAATATCCAGCGCCTCCGGGGAAATACCCTGCACGGACTTACGCAGCGAGCGAGCACAACGATCGAGAAAATGCTGTGCCAGGACCGGTACATCTTCGCGGCGCATTCTCAGCGGTGGAACCGTCAAATTCAGTACATTGAGCCGGTAGAAAAGATCCTCGCGGAAGGCGCCATCCACCACCGCCTGGCTCAGGTTGCGGTGGGTCGCCGCGATGATGCGGACATTCACTTGCCGAGATTGCTTTGCCCCCACCCGTGTCACTTCGCCTTCTTGCAAGACGCGCAAAAGACTGACCTGGGCATCAAAAGACATATCACCGATTTCGTCGAGAAAGATCGTGCCGCCATCAGCCAATTCAAACTTGCCGGCCGATCCGCCACGGGCCGATCCGGTGAACGCGCCTTCGACATGACCAAACAATTCACTCTGCACCAGATCTCGCGGAATGGCTCCGCAATTCACTGCTACGAATGGCCCGTTGCAACGTTCACTGGCGTTATGGATGGCTTGGGCGAACAACTCCTTGCCGGTGCCGCTTTCGCCCAAAATGAGTGTGGTTGAATCACTGCGACTGGCGATCCGACCTAGGTGCAAAGCATCCTGAATCGCGCGGGAGCTGCCCTGAATGGTGTCAAAGGTGTAGCTGGCCTGAGAGCCAATTATCCGCCGGGTAATTTCCCGTATACGGCGGTTCTCGCGCAGCGAAACAATGCGCCCGCCCTGCTCCAGTGAACATACCGAGACCAGGCACGCGAGGTGACTGCGATCATGCAGCTCAAACGTGCAATCCAGATCCCTCAGGCCTTCCCCGCCGCGCAGCAGAATCTCATCGGTCAGTTCGCTCTGGCCCAGACGCTGGAACGGGCTGCCCAACAGGTCGCGACCCACGCGAAACAATTGTCGGGCATAACGATTGAGAGCTTTGATACAGCCGCGCTCATCCAGCACCACCAGCCCTTCATTGAGTACTTCAAGCACGGTTTGCTGCTCTTCCAGCAAAGCCTGCAATGCCATATGCCGCGAAACCGCTTCTGCAGCGGCCTGCACAGTGCCCAGCGTGTGAAAATGAAACCAGCCGGGTTCGGCGGTCAGGGTCAACATGGCCAGCGTCCGGCCTTGGGCATCGCGGATCGGTGCAGCAGCGCAATGCATGCGACGCCGACGCAGGTCGCTGCCGAAGTTTTCCTCGGCTAGCACATACATCAATCGGTCTTCGGCCAGCGCCAGGCCAGTGCAATTGGTGCCTTGTACGGACTCCAGCAAGCGACTGCCAACAGGCGTGAGGTCGAGCCCACAAAAATATAGCGTTGTGCCTTCGGCATCGGTCAGGTTGATATGGCCCCTGGGGTTGTACGCCAGTAAGCCACGCATAACCTCTGCGGCTGCGGCAATCAACACTCGATTGGCTGCCAGGGTTGCCTCCAGATCAGCGGGAGTAACAAAGCGGTACTCCCCGTCTTTAGCATCTAGCCCTGCACTTACGCTACGTTGCCAAGAGTCCCAAATCACCTGTCGCACCCCACCAGGTTGATCGGTGCATCCGCTCAGGCAAGCCAGCCAGGCGTTATCCAGCGCCGCAATCGGCCCTTCGCTCAGCGACGTCGGGCCTAGCGCGGTGAGGTAATCAAGGTCTTGTACGCTGAAAGCTATTGGCTGTGGGTTCATCAGCTGCCCATATGTTCATATTTTTGACATGTCATTATAGACATGTCATCAGAATGAACACTTTTTTGATGATTATTTTATTATTCCTTTATTTATCAATGGTTTGAATATTGGCACAGGCTTTGCTCTTTCCATTGCAGCATTGATAACGCTTCTACTGAACAACAATAAAAAGGAGTCATTTCATGAGTGCATCCAAGACCCTCCGCCTAGGCCTCATCGGCGCTGGCCGTATGGGCAGCTTCCACGGCAAGACTGCCGCTCTGCATATCCCTGGTGCCTGCCTCGCGGCCATTGCCGACCCGACATCTGGCCAGGCGGCTCGCCTCGCCGCTGAGCTGGGCGTAGAGCAGGTGTACACCGACCCACAGCAATTGCTCGACGACCCGGATATCGACGGCGTGCTGATCGCTGCCCCGGCCCGCAGCCATGCCGAGTTAGTGATCAGCGCGGCCCGGGCAGGCAAAGGTGTGTTTTGTGAAAAACCGATGGCTATCACCCTGGACGAAGCCGACCGCGCCATAGCGGCTGCGGCCGATGCGCAGGTGACGCTGCAAGTCGGCTTCAACCGTCGCTTTGCGAAAAGCTTCCGTACTGCCCATATGGACGTGGTCGCCGGGCGGATAGGCACGCCGCAGCTGTTGCGTTCGCTGACGCGCGATCCGGCCTTGAACAATCCCGCCGCCTCGCCGCAGTGGGTGATCTTCCTCGAAACCCTGATCCATGACTTCGATACCCTGCGCTACCTCAACCCTGGTGCAGAAGCCATCGAAGTGTTCGTGATGGCCGATGCCTTGATTGCACCGGACTACAAGAACAAGGGGTTTCTCGACACCGCGGTGGTCACGATCCGATTCGACAACGGGGCTATCGCTACGGCCGAAGCGAATTTCCAGGCAGTCTATGGCTACGATGTCCGAGGCGAAGTGTTCGGCAGCGCGGGCATGCTGACCATGGGCGGCGTCAATGACTCAGACTTGGTTCGCTATCTGGCCAACGGCATCCAGGGCGACACCCAGCGCCTGGACACTGACCTGCTGCGTGATGCTTATGTGGCCGAACTCAACCACTTTGCAGACTGCCTGCGTACCGGCGCAAAACCACTCGCCAGCGGTGAAAATGCCCGGGCAGCACTGGCAATTGCCCGCGCGTGCATCGAGTCGTTCCAACAAGGTAAAGCGGTGCGCGTCGAGGGAGCGCGGTCATGAGCTTCACGCCGTTCAAACTGGCCGTCAGTGCCGAAATGGTCTTTCTCGACTTGCCATTCACTGAGCGCGTCAAACGCATCCATGCGCTGGGTTTCAGCGCTGAAATCTGGAGCTGGACGAGCAAGGACATTGCCGCACTCGCCGCCACCGGCGCGGACTTCACCTCAATGACCGGCTACATCTCGGGCAACTTGACCGACCCCGAAGACAGCAGGCAATTGCTCGACAGCGCCAGGGAATCCTTGGTTGTTGCCGCGCAACTCAACTGCCCGAGCCTCAACCTGCATGGCACCGGCCTGGGCGACCAGGGCTTGCCGGTCAAACCCGTGGCCCAGGTTACCGGCCGCATGTGGTTGAGCGCCTGCAAGACACTGGAAAAAATCGCTCGTCTGGGCGAGGACGCCGGTCGCGTGTTCCTGCTGGAAAACCTCAATACTGAGGTGGACCATCCAGGCACGCCATTCGCTCGCGCCGACGATACCCTGGCGCTGATCGAGGCCGTGGACAGCCCTTATCTGAAGATGAATCTGGACCTTTACCATGCGCAGATTGGCGAAGGAAACCTGATCGAGTTGATCCAGCGTGCGGGCAGTGCCATCGGCGAAATCCAGGTCGCTGACGTTCCCGGGCGCATGGAACCGGGCACCGGTGAAATCCATTATCCGGCCATTGCCAAAGCATTGTTTGGCATGGGGTACAGCGGTGTCGTCGGGCTCGAAGGCTGGGCCAGCGGCGACAGCGAAGCAGCACTCGAACGCTTTCGGCAAGCCTTCTCGCTGGATTGAGGGCCAATAGCGCGCCCGGGACTTGATCCAAAATGCGCCGGCCGTCCTCAGGTTTGATCTTGATGAGTTTCATCTCATAACAATAAAAGGAAAACTATCATGCGTCGCCGCACATTGCTTTTCGCCACTCTGCTGCTTCTCTTAAGCCAATGGGCCACCGCCAGCTATCGCATCGGCGTGAGCATCGCAAGGGTCGACGATAACTTCATGACTTACGTGCGCAGCGGCCTGGAGGACGCTGCAAAAAAAGAAAACGTACAGGTCCAGTTCGAGGACGCCCAAGGCGACGTGGTGCGCCAGCTCAACCAGGTTCAGGGCTTTATCAACCAAAAAGTCGACGCAATTATCGTCCTGCCCGTGGACACCGCCGCCACCGCCAACCTGACCCGCGCTGCCGTTGAGGCAAAGACGCCGCTGGTCTACGTCAACCGCCATCCGGACGAGCGCGTCCTGCCTAAAGGCGTGGTCACCGTGGCGTCCAATGACATTGAGGCTGGGCAGCTGCAAATGCGCTACCTGGCGGAAAAACTAGGTGGCAAAGGCACCCTCGCCATCATCATGGGTGACCTTGCGCAAAACGCTACGCATGACCGCACCGAAGGCGTCAAGCAGGTGCTCAAAGACTACCCCGGCATCAAGATAGTCGAACAACAAAGCGCCGAATGGCAACGTAACAAAGGCATGGACCTGACCAGCAACTGGTTACTGGCAGGCACCAAATTTGACGCCATTGTCGCCAACAACGACGAAATGGCTATCGGTGCCGCCATGGCCCTGCAGCAGGCTGGCAAAACCAAGGGCGAAATTGCGATTGTCGGCATCGATGGTCTGCCCGACGGCCTGGCCGCGATCAAACGCGGAATGCTGGTCGCCTCAGTCTTTCAGGATCCCAAAGCCCAAGCCAACGCCGCAGTACAGGCGTCCATTAAAATGATCAAAGGTGAGCCAGTCGAGACGGATGTCTGGGTGCCCTTTCAGTTGATTACGCCCGAACAAGTGGCCGTGTTTGAGCAACACTATAAGTAGTCGCAAACGCTAACCACTGGCGCCGCGTTCTCTTAGCCTGAGATCAGCGGCGTCTTTCGTTGAGACAGGCATGCTGGACACTGACGCATCAATGCGTATGAACACGCCGTGAATACACATCGTTTCTCGCGGCACTTCTACGCGATGCGGGGTAGATCCTGCTACTTCATATGGAGGTCGAGCGCTGCCCCCTCAGCATTTCAAGAAACTTACTCAGGATGGGCGAAGTATTGTGCTCCAGGTAGGCTACGGCGATACCCGTCGATAGTTGTTTGAACTCGGCCTTCAACGTCCGAAAAACGACACCATTGCGTTTGACGTTTCGTAACGACATCGGGATAAGTGCAAAGCCTTTCCCCTCTGCAACCAGCCCTAACAGAATGTGATGATCCGGCGGTTCGGGGATGATATTGGGTTTGAAATTATTGTGGTCAAAAAAAGTCTGGCAGTGGTCGTAAAACCCTGGATTAAGTCGGCGCTCGAACCAAAACATCGTCTCGCCGCATAGATCGTTAAACCCAAGCTGGCGCTTTTTGACCAGCCGATGATCAGCGGGTAAGACAACAACCAGAGGCTCTTCATGGACGATTTCTACCATCAGTCCCTGAGTTTCAGTGTGCAATTCGATGAACGCAGCATCTACCCCGCCATTCTTGATGTCTCGAACGAGGCTTATCGAGTGTTTCCCTCTGGTAACGAGCCGCCAGTTCGGGAAGCGAAGGCGAAAATCTTCGGACATATCGGGAATCGAGCTGCGGTCGAAGACGGTTGTATAGCCAATGACAAACTGTCCGCCGTCGACGCTTCTTGTCGCTCTTGCTACTGCAACTGCTTTGTCCGCCTGAGCCAGTGTAAGTCTCACTTCCGGTAAAAAAGCTGCTCCTGCTTCCGTCAAGCTTACCCCTGCGTTGTTCCTGTGAAACAAATCTACACCCAGTTGATTTTCTAACTGCCGGATTTGCCTGCTCAAAGGTGGCTGCGAGATGTGCAAGCGCGCCGCCGCACGCCCGAAGTTCAGCTCTTCGCTGACGGCCAGAAAATAGCGAAGCTGCCGCAGGTCGATTGGGTTAGTCATACCGAAAAGGTATCACGGAAACAGTATTGGATGCGTTGCCGGTTGAGACATAGGGTTGACCTCTGCCCTGCATCAACACTCCAAAAGGTAATCGGACATGGACAACCAACGTTATTTGCGCGGCTGGGCAAAGCTCAAGGAAATCGACGGCGAAGCTGGCGAGCAGGTCATCTCGAGTTTGAGTGATATTGCGCCAGACTTTGCAACGCTGCTCATTGAGTTTCCCTTCGGCGATATCTATTCAAGGCCTGGCCTGGATCTTAAAACAAGAGAACTCGCAGTCGTGGCGGCGCTCACCGCGTTGGGCAACGCTGCGCCCCAACTGAAAGTGCATATCCATGGCGCATTAAACGTCGGAGCATCACGGGAGGAAATTGTCGAAGTCCTGATGCAAATGGCTGTTTATGCGGGTTTCCCGGCAGCACTCAATGGCTTGTTCGCAGCAAAGGAGGTTTTTGCCAACCGAGCCGAGTCGGGTGGCTGCGTCAAAGAGCAAAGCGCGTTATGAACGCTATTCTTCGCGTACTTCTTGCTGGAGGGGTCGTCGCCCTTGTTGCGATGCCATTGACCACCGTAGTGGCGTCGGCTGCACCTGTGACACAACTCGCAGCCAAACCGGCCAAGTTGTGGGATGGCTTCAGCTCTCCGGTGGGCATGGCATTCGACTCAGCGGGTAATCTTTATGTTGCTGAATGGGGAGCCGGGCGTGTTTCCAGGATCAACCCGAGCGGTATGCGCTCGACGTTTGCAGAAGGTCTTTCCGGGCCCTCTGGATTGGCAATAGGTGCGGACGGCACGGTTTATGTGGCCTCCTATTATCGTGACGAAATCTATCGTTTCACGCCCCAAGGCGCTCGGAGCGTATATGTGTCTGGCTTGGCAACGCCTGCGGGAATCGGCTTTGATCGCGCAGGACGTTTGATGATTGCCAATCGGAGTACCAACCAAATTCTCGTCGTCAACGAAACCGGGCAATTGGAGAGCGTCATTGACGACCTGCAAACGCCCGTCGGAGTTGTCCAGACCCAGGATGGCGGTTATGTCGTTTCAAATATTGGCGGCGCAATAACGATAATTCATCCGGACGGCGAACGTGTGGAAGCCGGGAAGGAATTCGGAACGCCAGGCCCTGGAGTTGCAATCACCGCTAAGGGTCGCGTATTTGCAGTTGATTACGGCGGCACGACTGTCCGTGAAATCCTCGCAAATGGAGAGTCCCGTAGTGTCGCCGATGGCTTTAAAATTCCGGTCGGCTTGACTGTTGCTCCTGACGGTAAATCTTTGCTCACTGCCGCGTGGGGTGATGGGGCTATTTATCGGATTTTGATTGCTGACTAGTCGATTTTTCCAAGATGTTCCCTTGCATACTTAACCTCTCTCAAGGGTGGGGCTCCGAAGCGCCGGGTATATTCCCGGCTGAACTGGGCGACGCTTTCATAGCCCACCCGAAACGCAGCAGTGTTCACATCTACGCTGTGGGTCAACATCATGCTGCGCGCAGCCTGCAGCCTTAACGATTTTTGATACTGCACAGGACTTGTTCCTGTCAGCTTGCGAAAATTGTGATGCAGAGTAGAGCTGGCCATACCTGATCGTTCAGCGAACTCGGCCACGTGCAGAGGTTTGTCATAGTGAAGTTTCAACCACTCAATGGCTCTCACGACCCCCTTGTCACGGTATCCATCGCGAGTGACGCTGCGCAACCACTGCCCTGCACTACTGAGTAGCAGCCGAAGGCATATTTCCCGCTTGATGAGGTCCGACATCAACTCCGCTTCAAGCGGCTTCTCAATCAGCGCTGACAGTCGAAGGAATGCATCGAGCATTTCACTTGATGCCGGCCCGGATGCGAAACCTCGCGCTTCTGATCTCACCTCCTGCTTCATTGGTGGCTGGGCCTGGATGACTTCGTTGAGCATGGCAAGATCGAGCTTCAACACTAAAGATAAATAGGGTGTTTGCTCACTTGCAGCGGTGACCAGAGCCAGCGTAGGAACATCGACCGAGGTGACGAAAAACGTCCCTGGCGAAAACTCACATGCCTGCTCGCCGAAGGTGATTTCTTTCGCGCCCTGCAAAATAATGGCGACACAAGGCTCATAAATGCAGTACGTGGGCGTACCCAGTTCGGCCATACGATAAAAGGTCAGGCCTGGAATCGATGTTTTGCAGACCTCGTTCAAACCAATATGCCAAACAACTTTGTCGATAAGTCGTCCGAGGGGCTGGAGTCGTTCATCTGGCCCTCCGGATTCAGGCGAGGTCGCAGGATGCACAAGTTCGAAACGGACCTTTGAGAAGTAACCATTCGGCATCACATACGCCCCTGATAACGGAATGTACGAGTCTGCTGAGGGTACGAACTCAGCACAAGTGTATAGGCAGGATTATGCAAAAAATAGGGCGCATTAGGGGCACCGGGCCAATCCTCTTTGTTCTAACTTCTATCGTGAATACCGGCGTTGATGAGCCGCTGAAATCTCAGTCGCGAAAGGACAGTTTGATGGACAGACGAAATTTTCTTAACTATTCAATGAGAGCCCGGTGGCGTGATGCGCACGCAAGGACGGTTGGTGCGCGCAGACCTGCCCCTTAACGTGGGGTCGCATAAAATGAGATACATGACGCCTCAACGCTTTGGCATGGGCGACACGCAGATTGGCACTATCTTTGTACGACACCTCCCTGTTCTAGGGGTTTGGTCTTCCTGAGCAAGGCTCAGTTCTTACCCCGAGTGAGGTGAAGCTATAGTCGCCACCCTCATTATTTCATGCCTCATCGCAAACTTACCCGTGGATTAAAACAGCCATTCAGAGGCCCGTCTTTTACTGGCATCTAATGGAGCATTAAGGGGAGCCCTGTTGCGACGACGATTCATGGTCACAGCATTGGTTAAATATCAAAATAGGTTTCTTAAGAAAAATAACCAGGCACGTCCCCAAAAAGACCGCTGGCCAGAGGCCGCAATAAATGAAGTCATCAACATCGCTCATGATTATCGGCGGTTTACTAGCGCTCTTTATCTGCAATCACTCGATTGCAGATACACGCTCGTTAAGCATCTCATTACCCGATCCACTCCCACAGTTAAAGGTTCTGACACTGCTTTTAAGCATACACCTGCTCGGCATGTGCCTGGGTCTTGGTGGCGCGACGATGCTGGACTTCTGGATTATCCGGTGGATGCGTAAGGGTTGCCTGCCGATTGAGGCAGGACGCCTGTTTGAATTCATCAGCCATGCGGTCACCATCGGGCTCTGCCTCTTGTGGTTCTCAGGCCTTGGCTTGCTTGCGTTATACGCTGAGGAATCGCCGGGGAAACTTGATAACCCTAAACTTTGGGCGAAGGTAGTGGTGGTAATAGTTCTAACTATCAATGGTTTAATGATCCACTCGTTTGTGTTGCCAGAAGCATTGCGCGATATGAGCCGGCCTTTGTTACATGGCGCCTCCCTTAAAAGGGCTATTTTATTTCTCGTATCAGGTGCAGTCTCGGGTGTTTCCTGGTACACCGCTTTCGCCTTCGGTGTCTTTCGCGAACTCAACAACAAGGTCACATTCAACTTTTTGATCATCATGTGGGTAACGCTGACTGTGGCCGCTTCCCTCACAATCGTTCTGCTTTGGCTGAACAGGACAGCCGCCGTTAGCAAACCCTCCTCACTCAGCCCTCCGACGTGATGCTGGTAGTTTCTAGAAGCACGGTCAACCTGAGCCAGGCGTCTTCTCCCCTTTACCCAACCACCTCCCGCCTCCGATCCTCCCTCGGGCATTTCGAAAACCTTGCTCGATAACTGCGCGTGAAATACGACGGTGATTCAAACCCGCAGGCGATGCTCACTTCCAGCACACTCAGACCACTTTGACGCAGCAGTTGCCGAGCCTTCTCCAGGCGCAGGCCCAGATAGAAGTTGCTCGGCGTGTCGTTCAGATGCAGACGAAACAGGCGCTCCAGCTGGCGTCGGGTGACTTTGATCGCATCGGCCAACGCCAACGTGCTCAGGGGCGGTTCGGTGTACTGCTCCATCTCGCCGATCACGTGAACCAGTTTCTTGTTGGTGATGCCGTAGCGCGTGGCGATCTGCATCCTTTGGTGGTCTTTGCGCGGCCGGATGCGGCCAAGGACGAATTGTTCGGACACCTGAATCGCCAGCTCGGGACCGTGGGCCTGAGCGATCAGGTCAAGCATCAGGTCGATGGACGCGGTGCCCCCAGCGCAGGTGATGCGGCGACGGTCGATCTCGAACAGCTCTTGGGTCACGGTGAGCCGTGGATAGGATTCTTTAAACGCGTCGATGGCCTCCCAGTGCAGGGTCAGTCGATAGCCTTCGAGCAAGCCGATTTTGGCGAGCACGCAGGCACCTGTGTCGATGGCACCGAGGGTCACGCCTTCATGGTCGAGCCGACGCAGCCACTGCTCCAGGGCCGGGGTGACGAACTGCAGCGGTTCAAAGCCGGCCACCACCAGCAAGGTTGTGTCTTTTTCCAGCGGCACCAGCGCCGCGTCAGCGTTCACCGACATGCCATTGCTCGCCAGTACCGCCCCGCCGTCGGCGCTCAAGACGTGCCAGCGATATAGCTCGCCACCAAAGCGGTTGGCCACCCGCAGCGGCTCCAGAGCGGAGATAAAGCCGATGGCCGAAAAGCCCGGCATCAACAAAAAATAGAAATCCTGGGCCATGTGGCGCTCTCGTCGGACCGGCATCGTGACGCTGTGATACTTCCGGTTATGGGCGGATTCAAGGGGTGGCAGGTCGCCGTAGTGCAAAAGCCGGTCGCCGCCGTGCGCTTCGTCGCCTGTCAGGCCGCGTAACTTGATCTCACGGCGCACGAAGACGCCGAAATCCATAATAACAATCTGCCCAGGGCCCCACCATGAACCGACTGTTCAGCCGTAACGTACTTGCACTCAGCGTCACCGCTATTTTGAGCTCCAACGTGATGGCAGCGGATGCCGCATCCTGTCAGAACGTGCGCATGGGCGTGGTGAACTGGACCGATGTCATCGCCACCAGCGCCATGACCCAAGTGTTGCTCGACGGCCTCGGCTACAAGACCAAACAGACCAGCGCTTCCCAGCAGATCATCTTCGCAGGCATCCGCGACCAGCGCCTGGACCTGTTCCTGGGCTACTGGAATCCGCTGATGACCCAGACCATCACCCCGTTCGTTGAGGCGAAGACAGTCAAGGTCCTCGACAAACCAAGTCTGGAAGACGCCCGCGCCACCCTCGCCGTCCCTGACTATCTTGCAGAAAAGGGCCTGAAGACCTTTGCCGATATTGCCAGATTCGAGAAGGAGCTGGGCGGCAAGATTTACGGCATCGAGCCGGGTTCAGGCGCCAATACGCAGATCAAGGCGATGATCGCCAAAAACCAGTTCGGCCTGGGCAAGTTCCAGCTGGTGGAATCCAGCGAAGCCGGCATGCTCGCCGCCGTAGACCGCGCCGTGCGTCGTAAGGAAGCCGTGGTATTTTTCGGCTGGGCGCCGCACCCGATGAACGTCAATTTGAAAATGACGTACCTGAACGGCAGTGACGGCGCTCTGGGACCCAACGAGGGCATGGCCACCGTGTGGACCGTCACTTCGCCGACTTATGCCGAACAGTGCCCCAACGTGCACAAATTGCTGACCAACCTGACGTTCACTTCCGCGGACGAGAGCCGGATGATGCAGCCGATACTGGATCACAAGGACGCACTCGAGTCCGCCAGGCAGTGGCTCAAGGATAATCCGAAAGATCTGGCGCGCTGGCTGGAAGGCGTCACCACCTTCGACGGTAAACCGGCAGCGGCGAACCTTCAATTGAGCAGTAAATAACCTGATTTGAACCCCCGTTTCGCGGTCATCCCTGACCGCGAACGGCATCTCCACGTCTGTAAGGAGCCAACCCCATGAACCACGACGTCATCATCACCTGCGCACTCACCGGTGCTGGCGACACGACCGCCAGAAGCCCTCACGTACCGGTCACGCCCAAACAAATCGCTGCAGCCGCAGTCGAGGCCGCCAAAGCAGGTGCGACGGTGGTGCACTGCCATGTGCGCGACCCGCATACCGGCAAATTCAGCCGCGACGTGGCCTTGTACCGCGAAGTGATGGAGCGTATCCGGGAGGCCGATATCGACATTATCGTCAACCTCACCGCTGGTATGGGTGGCGATCTGGAGATTGGCAGCGGCGAGCACCCGATGGAGTTCGGTCCCAACACCGATCTTGTCGGCCCGCTGACGCGTCTGGCCCACGTCGAAGAACTGCTGCCGGAAATCTGCACCCTCGACTGCGGCACCCTGAACTTTGGTGATGGCGACACTATTTATGTGTCCACTCCGTCGCAATTGCGTGCCGGTGCCAAGCGTATCCAGGCACTGGGCGTGAAGGCTGAGCTGGAAATTTTCGACACCGGCCACCTGTGGTTCGCCAAGCAGATGATCAAGGAAGGGCTGCTCGATAACCCGCTGTTCCAGCTGTGCCTGGGTATTCCATGGGGCGCACCGGCCGACACCACCACCATGAAAGCCATGGTCGATAACCTTCCCGCCGAGGCGGTGTGGGCCGGTTTTGGCATCGGCCGCATGCAGATGCCGATGGCCGCGCAAGCGGTATTGCTGGGCGGCAACGTGCGGGTCGGCCTGGAGGACAACCTGTGGCTGGACAAGGGCGTGCTTGCCACCAATGGCCAACTGGTGGAACGCGCCGGTGAAATCCTCAGCCGCCTTGGCGCTCGGGTCATGACCCCGGCGGAAGGCCGCATCAGGATGGGCCTTACCAAGCGCGGCTGACGCCTGCCGCGACCTGACTCGCTGCGCAGAAAACACAGGATCTGTAGGAGCTCACGAGCACCGCGAGGCAGCGATGGCGTCCTGTCTGACCCACCGCCATCGCTGCCTCGCAATGCTAGTGAGCTCCAGAAAGTATTCCAGATCAGATACAAGCCAACTCCCTTATCCGGGTCGGCTTTTACATTGATCACCGAACTCTTCAGGAACGTCGCCATGAGCTTTATCACTGAAATCAAAACCTTCGCCGCGCTCGGCAGCGGCGTCATCGGCAGCGGCTGGGTGTCCCGCGCCCTCGCCCATGGCCTGGATGTGGTCGCCTGGGACCCCGCGCCCGGCGCCGAAGCAGCGCTGCGCAAACGTGTTGCCAATGCCTGGGGCGCCCTGGAGCAACAGGGCCTGGCGCCCGGTGCATCCCAGACCCGCTTGCGCTTTGTCGCCACTATCGAAGAATGTGTCAGAGACGCCGACTTCATCCAGGAAAGCGCCCCGGAACGCCTGGAATTGAAACTGGATTTGCACAGCAAGATCAGCGCGGCAGCCAGGCCGAATGTGTTGATTGGTTCAAGTACGTCCGGGCTGCTGCCAAGTGCATTCTACGAAGGTTCCGTGAATCCGGAGCGCTGCGTGGTCGGCCATCCGTTCAATCCGGTGTACCTGCTGCCATTGGTTGAAGTGGTGGGCGGCAAAAACACCGCTCCGGAGGCTATTCAAGCGGCGATCAAGGTGTATGAATCCCTCGGCATGCGCCCGCTGCATGTGCGTAAGGAAGTCCCCGGCTTTATCGCTGATCGCTTGCTCGAAGCGCTATGGCGCGAGGCGCTGCACCTGGTCAATGACGGCGTGGCGACCACCGGCGAAATCGATGACGCGATTCGCTTCGGTGCCGGGTTGCGCTGGTCGTTCATGGGCACCTTTCTCACCTACACATTGGCAGGTGGCGACGCGGGCATGCGTCACTTCATGGCGCAGTTCGGCCCGGCGTTGCAGTTGCCGTGGACCTACCTGACTGCGCCGGATCTGACCGAAAAACTGATCGACGATGTGGTCGACGGCACGAGTGATCAGCTAGGTGAACGCAGTATTTCAGAGCTGGAGCGCTACCGTGATGATTGTTTGCTCGCCGTGCTGGAGGCGGTGAAAACTACCAAAATCAAGCACGGCATGACCTTTGCCGAATAACCCTCGGGAGCTGGCGGCGGTGAGTTGTGTATCACTAACGCAAGCAAAGCCGGCTCCCACATTTGCCCGAGCACCGACCCGGAATCGCCGACATGCCAGCACTGACCACCTATACCACCCAAGTTGAACCCGCCTGGGTCGACTATAACGGCCACCTGCGCGACGCGTTCTACCTGCTGATCTTCAGCTACGCCACTGACGGGCTGATGGATGCTCTGGGCCTGGACAGTGATCACCGCGAAGCAAGCGGTCACTCGCTGTTCACTCTGGAACTGCACCTCAATTATCTGCACGAAGTCAAACTCGGCGCCGAGGTTGAGGTGCATACCCAATTGATCGCCCACGACGCCAAACGCCTGCATCTCTATCACAGCCTACATCTGGTCGGAAATGATACTGAGCTGGCTGGCAATGAGCAGATGTTGTTACACGTGGATCTGGCCGGTCCGCATGCGACAGTTTTTACAGAGGCCACACGGGAAAGACTGGACGCTATAAGCGCTGAACAGTCCGATCTGCCGAAGCCTGCACTCCTCGGCCGGGTCATTGGTTTGCACGCAAAAGTTTGAGGAGGTTTGCATGCAAACCACAGCCCGATAATCAGCTCCCTTCGAACAACCCAAGATAGCGTAAACCGTTATAACTATTTTCAGGTGGGACGCTGATTACACCATCACCGTCGGTGTACCAGAAAATCGCGTTGGCTTCGGTGATGCCCAAGGCTGCGCAGGCAGCCTTGGCTCTCTCCCAATCACTTGCATCAATCGGAGCGTCCTGCAGGATTTCATCAACCGTGACCAGGTTGTCGCGCCGCGTGATGATGCCGATAAAATCTTCGTCATACCATTTGATGCCCACATCCTTACAGAACCCGCAGACCCGGTAGTCAGGGTCATCAAAGCCATCTTCCGTGGAGTAATCCAGTTCAAAATATCTTTGATATTCGCTTTCGGGCGCAAAGCTAGTGCCTAGCCACACATGGACCTTGTCATAATTATCTAAATCGTACGTGATCATTGACGCACCTTTGTATGTTCGGCGCCGGGGCTTTTCGAACATTGAACCGCCCCGCCGCTACCAGTCGCCGCGCCACTGCTCGAGAAACTCAGTGTCTCTGGACAGGCCGACTCTTTCCCCTAATTGGTACAGAACCTCCATCAGGGACTCGCGCTCTACCGTTTCAATCTCATCTTCAAACTGGTTAATGTGCAGCACCGCGTTTTTGAACAGCGGCAGCGCGCGATCAGCCGCATCAGCACCCTGTAATTTCAGCACTTCAGCATAAAGTGCAGAGACCACAGGATAGATTTTAGCCAGGAGTTCTTCATACCCTTCCAGCAACTGAAGTCCGGTTTTTACATCCGGTGCAGATATCAAAGCCTCGGCGCTTTTCTTGCGAGACAAAAGCAGCGCCTCTGGAGTTTTTAGTGCCGGAAAAATAAATTGCTTGCTGTCATCCCAGTTGATCCCCGTGTCGTAAAAAAACCGTAGCCTTTCCTGCAGCTTGACCGGGTCGCCGGCAACGCCGCAGAAGTCATGACTTTCAATGATCTCAAGGTCTTTCTCAGGGCATAGATCAGACTTCAGCACCCTCGCCCCGATACTCGAGTAACGGTCGCTCAGTTCTATGAGGTCAGCGGTGTATGTGTCCTCTGAGACCCATCTGAAACTCAGCATTTTTTTGAGTATCGGGCGTTCATTGACCTTCACTTCATCTGCGGCTAAAAAACGCAGGAAAAGTTTCTTGACCGGCTTGGAGGCAATAAAGAGGCAGAACAGAATGGGACTGTTATTTAAATCAATGCCCTCCCATTCATCGACCGTTCTGAAGGTGTCAAAAAACTCCATCAAGCCATGTTCTCGCATCTGGGCAAGGGTATAAACACCCTCAGCCACTTCAACAACGAGCACGGCATCATCAACCCACTTGATTGTTTTCACTGTTTAGACGCCTCTTTTCTTAGGTTCAACCTTGCGGTTGAGCAACCAACTTCGCTTCTTCCATGAACCCGTGTTCAATCAGGTAGCGCTTCCCACCACTGATGACATGGCTCTTGAAACCTTCCCGCGACAATTCAAAATCTGCAGTAGCGAGGTTACGAAAAAGCGTAGGACGCGCGCTCTTGTAAAGAAACAGGATGTCGTTCCCGACTTTACCTACCAGTGGCTTGGCGTAGGTGGTGTTCTGGCACTCCATTATTTCCCCGGTGCAGTGCCCGCTCAGCCATTCAACCTTGGTGAGGTCGATGGGTGGGAGCGACCATTCACCAATGAAAAGATGCTGGTTATCCCTGGCATACGAGTAGCGCTGCAACTTATCTTTGGCATTGAGATTGACCGCTGAATAGTCACCGAAAGGAAAAATGACTTCAAAACTCTTGGGATCGGCGCCTTCAATCCGGGTAGCACCGAGATATACCGTGGTGCTGTCCATTGAGTAAGCAGCGACTTGATTCGCCTGATCAGGCGTCAAGCCAGCCTGACTGGAGCGTGCGACTCGAAAGTGTGCCGCATCGGTACTGAGCAACCAGAATGTGCGTCGTTCGAACGTTTCGTGGATTTGCAACCTGGCAGGCAGGTAACACACCGGGTTGAGCCCCTGCGCTACTGATCCAACGCCTGTACCGCTGCAGGGGCTTTCGCGCTCGCGGGACACTGCACCCAAGTACACGCGGCCATCAACGATCTGGAAACTGTCTTTTCGCACAGCATCTTTCTCCTTCGAACAGTCGCGCTCCCGATCAGGTGGGCGAGGGTTCGCGAAGGTCTCGGCAAAGGTCGTATCAAACCAGCTTTCGGTACAGCTGAACGTCTCAAACGCCTGACTCGTCAGCGGCAGACAACACGTAAAACACAGCACCACTATTTGCGCCGTCGAACAGCGTTCCAGGGCACGACTTCTGTTTGGCATTTCCTGCTCCATGCACAGCAACCTGTTGACGCCGCCAAGGGGTGGCGCGCCTGTTCACTCGACCAGCGTTAATGCACCATCGACATACCGCACCTCGCGCCCCAGCCACGCGGGGTCGACATCGGGCATCACCGCCGAGGGTTTACGAAGCTCACGCAGCAGGGTCGAGCCATGTGACAGACGCCCTCCCATGCGTGCAATCACCGCACGGGCATTCTGATAATGAGCGTGACGCCCGGGGTCCAGAGTGTCCTCGAGCAAAATATCCTCACCCAGAACACCCTGCACTTGCCCCGGATAAATCATGAACCCGGCGGCGTGTTCGGTTCCCTCACTGCCGTCCTGCCAAAAACTGCCAGCACGGTTGCGAACATCCGCGTGCGGCTCAAACCAGTAAGCTCGTTCAGTCATTGGCATGGCGTGATGCAGACGAAAAAACACCCTCATCAGATTGTCGCGATACCACTCTCGCACTTGCAGATAATAGCCACGCAGACCGGGCAAACCGGCGCAATGCGCCAGTTTTATAGCGCTCGACCATGTCGGGAATGGCTGCAACGGCAGGTCTGTCAAAGGCGGACGAGCAGTAGCCGGATCAGTTTCCCACGGCAAGCGATGAGGACAGTGCTCAAGGTCATGGTAAGCGGTCGGCGGGCGGCCAAAGAGGTCGCCGCCACTGCTGGCAAGTGCGGTTGCAATGCACAGGTTGCCCTGCACCACGAACACATAAAAACGGGTGAACCAGTCGGCAAACTGCCTGCCATCAGCATCTTGTGCCTGGAGGGCGCTGAGTTCCCGGTCAAAACGCTGCAATTGCTTTTCCAGCGTCAGCAAATGCCCGCGCGCGATGCGTTGCATGCGCAGGAACAGTAGCAGCGAACGCAGCAATCGCATGGGCCGCCAAGGCAGGTGCGGCGTTGCGCCGCCGACTTCACCGGCGTAGCTGCTGGAGGCAACGCCCCAGTCGGCCAGGCGAGCGAGAAACAGATCATTGTTGATATAGGAAGCACCGCCGAACAAGGCGGTAAACGGTTCGTTGTCCTGCAACACCCGAGGATCCCAGCGCGCCATGATTGCCGGAATACTGCCAGCAGCGCGGCGCTGAGCGTACTCCACCAGACGGCTGGGCTGAGGCGGCAGGATCTCGGCGATGTTGGCCGCGGTCAAGTGACGACGCCAGCCGTAATCACTGATCGGTCGATACTGCAGCAGCCACAGTTGTCGGCCGTCCCACGCCCACTCGACATCGCCCGGCACATAGTGAAAGACCCGCAGTACACCTTGCAGAAAGTCCCAGAGTTTTTCCTGGGTCAAACCGTGAGCTGACTTGAACGCGTGACTGCTCCAGGACTCACCCAGACGGGAAATAACAGCGCGTTCAGGGCTTGCCTGGCCGTCAGCCAGAGATTCAAGGTGGCCCTCGACCCACTCCAGCTCGACGGCCAGGTGGCGAACGAAAGCAATTCCGGAAAGCACCGGCGTGATGAACCGCTGCACAACCACTTCTTCAACACCCGCGTCGTGCAGCTCGGCGATACGCGCAGATACGTTAAGCGCAGGTTCGCGCAGGAAAGTAGTGCTCAGGCCCGCGTTCGCAGAGTCCGCCTGATCCTCACCAAAGCTGGAGGAACGCACCGCCCAGGTAGCATCCGGCTGGCTGGCTAGAAATGCAGACAGGCCGCGATCGTCACCCTGTACCAGTGACAACGCCGGCGGTACCGGTTGCCCGGCGCAGGCGGCCAGACGCAAGCGTCCACCTTTGGTATGGGCGACAAACCCGCGCTGCTTCGATTCCAGCCATTGTACAAATGCGGCTGGCGAATCGATCCACGGATAATGGCCCCAGCCCGGCTGCAAACTGATGGTCAGGTCAGCGCGGGCCAGAATAGCCGACCATGCCGCTGCCTGCTCAATGCCCAACACTCCATCCTGATCGCCCCACACCAGCTCGATCGGGTCTTGCACCCACTCCAGCAAAGGCAGCGCGGTGTCGGCCCGCAACAAGTCCCAATACGGCATGAACGCACGGCAGCGGGCATACCCGTCACCCATGCGCTGATAGTGACTGGCGGGCCAGGTCTGCCGGGAGAATTTGCGGGCAAACAGTGCGGGTTTGTTGGCCAATAACCAGTGGATGGTCTTGCGAATCGGCAGTGGCGACATCAATGCCGGCAGACGACGTTGCCAGAGAAACGCACCCACCGGCGCCAGCAAGACAATCCTGCAGAAATGCCCCGGCCGACGTTGCAGCGCATGCATCACCAGCAGGGCATTGACCCCCACCGCCACGATAGCGCTGCCGCTCACAGTCGCCGCTAGCAGTGCCTCGGCGTAGCTCGCCAGGTCTTCGCAAGGCGGTTGAGGGTTGCTGCCGAAACCCGGCAGCTCCAGGGCGGTGACCTGATAGTGCTCGAAGTGAGGCAGCGCGTCGTCCCACCATTCGGCGCTACTGCCGTTGCCCGCTAAGAGATACAGAAGTGGCTTGCTCATGCGCGCGCCTCAGGCAAAGTAGCCAGACTCAGAAGCATTCGGTCAGACATTACTGGGTCCCTGCCCTATGGCGCCACGTTGATGCTTACGGTCATGGCGATACAGCCATACCAAAGGTGGCAGCAGCATGAGCAGTGCAAAGGTGTCGAGCCACAGATGCGACCAGACCCCGACTTGAATTGAGAGCAGTATGTCCTGAGGCGCCCAGAGCACCAGACCTGCAATCAGCCAACCCCAGACCATCGGGGTTTTCTGGCGATTGCCAATGTGCACAAGGGCCAGCATGTATAACGAATAGCTTTGCAGCGTCGCGCCAAACAAGGCGAGCCACCACGTCTGTTGGGCCCGGGCAGACGTCGGCGCCGCGCCGGTCCAGAAAACCTCTTCAAGGGAGCTCAGATAACTATCGAACAGGCCAGACTGAGCGGTCCATGTAAGTACCACGCTCGCCAGAAGATGCCCTGACACCATCACATAAAGCCACATCACCAACGAGCGTCGGCGAGTAAGAAATGAGTACGACATTCTGCGTCCTGCAGCGTCCGTTGAAGACGCCATTTAAAGGTTTGCTAACGGGCTAAATACATTAACCCTCGCCCGCGCGGGGGGCTGATCGAGAAACCTTGCGACGTAACCGCTTCACCATTAGAGCATCAGGTTTTGGTCGACGCCCTTTTAGCGGCCTCGGCTTTGAGCGCTTTGGTTTTACCGTGCTCTGCCAGCAACTCCAGTGTTTGTTTGCTGGCTTTGGGATGATTGAGCAGGTACTCGTGGAAGAGTTTGTTGCCGGCCCGAATGAGCTGCAAAACAACCGTAGGTTCGTTGTAGTCTTCTTCAAAGCGCATCATCTGGCTTTCCAGCCGATAGTGCCCTTCAGCGGTTTGCTCCGAAGTGTCCTGAGCGAAAAGCTGCACCCGTAATTCATCCTGCTCCAGCACGTGTACAAATAAAAACACGGTGGTAACAAAGGTCAGGGATTTACGATTGGTCGCGGTTTGCGGAAGGTACACCTGTGAACAGAAATGGAACATTTGTCCGTTACAGGCCGGGATGCTGGCCTCGGACGCATTCCATCTGGGTGGGCGACGCAGAAAGAGAATGTCTTTCTTTTCGATCATGTCAACGCAAACAGGCCGCGTGGCCTCCCCTTTGCGGCTGTACGTCACTTCTCCATTTTGTGAGAGTGGGTGGTAAATCAGCGTTCCACTGTTCAGTTGTTTCTCTATGACCAGGTAATGAACCGAGAACAATTCACCATATTCAGGGGGGACTTCACCGGTACTGACTTTGCCGCCAAACAGATAGAGTTCCCTTTCAATCTGGCTGCCCAGAATCTCCAGGTCTGCTTGCTCGAGTTTAATCCGCTCGATAAATACAGCCTGGTTGCCTTGTATCTCTGGCCAGGGAATGTCCAGCATCGGATCCTTGCCGTTCATGTCTACGCAGATCATGGCTGCTTCAGGTGCATTGTTCACGCTGTCGACCTTTCCCAATGAACAGGATCTCCTGATATTGACAGGCCCGAGCGCACATGCAATGCGATCAGGCCAGACAACAACCTTACTTCTGGTCAAGGAACTCTGTCAGGAACCACTGCGGACGGCCGGTCATGGACAACTCGTCGTTGTAGCTGACACGCAGTTCATGGCTTTCACCAGGCAGGTAAAGCTCGCCATTATCTCGATCAAGTCGCAGTACTTCGTAGGGCTTGCCGTCCCTCTGAACAGAATAACGAGTGTCCTTGTTGGTGTTCTCGACTTTCATCTTCTGAATGCGCAAGTTCCACTCGTGATCGACACCCGCCACCTGCACCAATGCTTCATTGGCAGACCGATCGCCGATGCGCAGGACCCAGACCTTGACGCCCTTCTCGCCACTGTAAGCGAAAATTTTATCAGCGACTTCCGGGCGGGCCTCTTCGGCCATTGCAACGGATGAACCCAACAGGCAGATACTGAAAAGCACTGCCCAAACACTCCTGATGACTGACATCGATTGTCTTCCTTAGCGAGAAAAAGTCCGGGGATAATACATAAATAAAAACATTAATGAAGCGTGGATAACGCATCCAGTCCGCTGTCAGTCACTGGACTTCTGCGTTGCCACTTGAAGTTGTGAACTTCCACACACCGCTCGACGGTTTCATTCCAGACGATTTCAAACCCAGCAGTTTTCAACACTGTCGCCAGCCGTTGCCCCACCTTGAGAGCCTGTGCAGGATCATCACTGATCGCCCCAAAGGCGATGTACAGAACATCACTCTTGATAACACATTCAACGTCTTGCCCATGATAAAAGCAAAAGCCGTGATAATGATCATCGGGGGCCTCGTCAAGCGCTTCAGCCACTTCCGTAAAACCATCCGACGTCTCATAGCCCGCATTCTGGAGGGCACAGATACCGTCTTCATGGAGGTGATAGAACACATCATCGAGTCGATCGCAGGCAGTTACCTGCGGCCAGTTACGCTCTGCGTCGAGCTTGCGTTGCAGCTCCGGCAGGATCAACGCCTTCAGCGCGGGAACATCACAGTCGCCGTCAACGATGTCATCGACCATCGCGTGCATTTCTTCAGCCGTATAGAAGCCAGACGAAACCCACATCCGTATGCTGTCCGCAACGTACTCATTACTGTCTGCCATTGGCACCTCGCCAGCGTAAACAATCAATACTGATACTGTTGTCTCTGGTGACTGATCAGCCAATAAAAACTGCACATCCTTGCATGCGTCTGTCATGGACTCATGAATCGGGCTGTAGTTCTCTATGCATGTTTTTTACTCAGGAAAAACCTCCTGCTGGCGCGAAAACTTGTTTATGCCCGATTGATCCTGAAATCCCACTGATCAAAATTTGCCTCATCACGCACAACCGGTAACGACTCGACAGTAGTGATCCCCAACTCATAGACGCTTCGTGAGAATCCTTCATTCAACTCACTGAGGCCAGTGATGCTCAATGCGTAGAGCCCCGGCAAAATATCCAGATAATCACTATTCCCCAGGCGATCTGAGAGCCGGGCTTTGTAATTCAGAAAGAACTCAGGGTCCCAATCCGTCAAGGCATGCAGATCGGCAATAATCAACAGGCCGCTGGTGACGTTCAGTGGAATATCCGTGTATCGAAAAACCGCTTCGCTGCGTTGTTCAAAGGGCAACTCTCGCTCATTGAGCAAACGAAACACATAGTCTTCCTCGGGCAGTGGATACAAGGGCACAACCGCCCCGCTCTGCACTGCCAGCCGCCCTGTTTCGCTTTGCTCGACGAACACCTCAAAAAGATTGGAGGCATCAGGACACTGCTCAGCGACAAAACGGTGCAACACGACCGGGTCGAAAATAACCACACCGGGGCTGAAGGTTTCTATGTTTGCCTCAGTTTTCATTCGTCACTTCCAAAGGCTGACCAGGATATCGAGTTGATGACTGATCCGTGGGACCGAATTCATTCGGGAAGGTGGCATTCCAGGCGATAAGGCTGCGATTGTACCGGCCTCTTCGCGAATGAATTCGCTCCCACAAAGATTGTGTTCGCAGACAAACATGGAATCTCTCACCGATTACTCGAGCGTGCCAGTATTGAACCAACATTTCAAAAGGTGATCTCAAATGGCTACGTTCAGCCCTCAGGCTCATTAACAGCAACGCGCCGTCAAACCAGGGATAGGGAATAGATTAATGATTGTCGGAATTGACCTGGGCACCACTAACAGTCTGGTTGCCGTCTGGCATAACGATGCCAGCGTGCTGGTGCCCAATGTACTGGGCCATGTCCTGACCCCTTCGGTCGTAGGGCTGGATGAGGAAGGCCGGATACTGGTTGGCCAGGCTGCACGCGAGCGCCTGCATACTCATCCCGGCCAGACCGCAGCGTTGTTCAAACGACACATGGGCAGCGCCCATACCGTTCAATTGGGTTCACGGTCATTTCGCCCCGAGGAATTGTCGGCGCTGGTACTGCGCAGTCTCAAGGAAGATGTTGAGCGCGCTTACGGCGAACCGGTGACCGAGGCTGTCATCAGCGTCCCGGCCTATTTCAGTGATGCCCAGCGCAAGGCCACCCGCATCGCGGGTGAACTGGCCGGGCTGAAAGTCGACAAACTGATCAACGAACCGACCGCAGCCGCATTGGCCTATGGCTTGCCTCAGCGCGACAAAGAGACTTCGTTCCTGGTCTTCGACCTGGGCGGCGGCACCTTTGATGTGTCAATTCTTGAGCTCTTCGACGGTGTCGTGGAGGTCCGTGCCAGCGCTGGCGACAACTACCTCGGCGGTGAAGACTTCGACCATTTGCTGGCCGAGCGCTTCATCCAGACCCAACGCGACCAGCCTGATTTTCCCGCCCCACAGTCGATCATCCAGCCGCTACGCCGCGAAGCCGAACGTGTGCGCCAGGCACTCGGGCAGGACAACGACAGCGAGTTCGTTTTGCGGGTAGATGGCAAAGAGTGGAAGCACGTTTTCACCCAGGACGATATGAGCACGTTGTTTGCCCCCTTGCTTGAACGTCTGCGCAACCCCATCGAACGCGCGTTGCGTGATGCCAAAATCCGCATCAACGAACTCGACGAAGTATTGCTGGTGGGCGGCACCACACGTATGCCACTGGTTCGTAAACTTGCCGCCGGCCTGTTCGGTCGTTTTCCTTCGATTCATCTCAACCCTGACGAAGCCGTGGCCCACGGCGCAGCCATACAGGCTGCGTTGAAATCACGCAGTGCTGCACTTGAGGAAGTGATACTTACAGACGTCTGCTCCTACACCATGGGCATCGAGATCTCGCAAAGAGTCGGCAAGGATCGTGAGAACGGCCACTATTTACCGATCATTGAACGCAATAGTACGGTCCCGGTGAGCCGGGTTAAAACTGTGTCGACGGTTCATGATTTTCAGGACAGTGTGATGGTCTGCATTTACCAGGGCGAAAGTCGCCTGGTACGCGACAACATTGCCTTGGGTGAACTGGATATTCCCGTCCCGCCACAAAAAGGCCCCGTGGATCTCGACGTACGCTTTACCTACGACAACAACGGCATTCTGGAATGTCAGGTGAGCATCCCTGCCACCGGCGAGCAGCACGTACTGGTCATCGAAAATAACCCGGGCGTACTGAGCACCAAAGAAATTGCCGAGCGTCTGCAAGCGCTTGCCGCACTGAAAGTGCATCCCCGTGATCAGCAGATCAATACCCTGCTGGTCGCCCGTCTGGAGCGCATGTATCAGGAGAGCCTGGGCGATCTTCGTGAGGAGATTGACCGCTGTGCGAATCGGTTTCAGCAGGCATTGGCAACCCAGGACGAACACATCATTCGTCAGGCCCGTAGTGACCTGAGCGAGCGCATCGCGCGGCTGGAAAGAGGCGGCGGATACTGAGCCATGGTGTCGACTTTCGATTGCTGGGAAATACTGGGCCTGCCTGCCGGATCCGATGAGCGCAGCATCAAGCGCCAATACGCCAGACAGCTAAAGACCACGCGCCCGGACGAAGATCCGGTCGCCTTCCAGCGACTGCGTGAAGCGTATGAGCAAGCCCTGCAGATCATGCGTGATGGCGGCCTGGACGAGAGCGAGCAAGCTGCTGCTGACTTCATGGCTGAACCCTTTGTTGTCAGAAGCCACCCCCATGAGCCTCTCAACCCGACACCTTCACCCTACGAGCAAGCCGTCGAGCTGTTCTCCAGATTTGATGACGCAGACGTTGAGCAGTATTGGGATACAGCCTCGGCCAAAGGCTGTGGCCCTGAGTTCGAGCGTCTTCTGTTCCAGCGATGTGCAGACGACCCTGAAGCGCACACTGCGCTATTGACGTGGGGTCTGGAAAAACGTCAATGGCTGACGCCGTGGCAGCAGATCATTGGTGGCGAGTTTCAGCAACAACGGCTTGCCTTTGCTCTCACCACAGTGCTTTATAACCGCCTTGATCAGCACATGGCTGCAGGCGAAGACGCGTATTTTTTCGACTGCCTGGAGCAGCACAGCCGTCAAGGCTGGCTCAGTGATTTTTCACGCCGCCAGGCACTGCAGGTGCACGTCCTGAATCTGTTCCTCAACACTGAAAGCTGGTCGCCCGCACTATTCCAGCGCGTCTGCCAGTTGTTCGGTTGGGACGATGAAGCGGCAGTGGTGCCCATTGCGGATAAGTCATGGCAATACCTGCGTCGGCGCTGCGAGCAACAAGCCTGGCTTAACGAGTTACGCAGCCTCATGCAACTGCGCGAACAACAACCCAGTGCGCGCGCCAATGCCGCCACTCTGTTTCTGCTCTGCACCGCCCCTGCACAGCAAGCGCAACTGGCTGCTGATTTTGGCGAGGAAGACTGGCACGCCTGCGAACAACTGTCAGAGATTTTTGCCAGTCAGTACCCTGACCTGCTGGGAATATTCCCTAACCACAACCCCAGGTTCTGGAAGGCACTTGTCGTACAAAAGGCGCCGCCCTACGGGCTGAAACGCAGCGCCTGCGTCATCACCCTCGGCCTGATCCTGAACAGCATGGATCAACCCGACTTCATGTTCACGGTCACAATAATCCTGCTGCCACTCTATATCGCGGGCGGCGTGTTGGCGGCTTACGTCGGTAAATGGTTACTGAGCCACTGGGCGTCGCTGACGCAATACCTGTATGACGTGGACCTGCAAATCAGCCTATGGTGTGTGCGACACAATCTGATCAAGGATCGTCGATACCTCGTGATCCGTAACAGCGGCGGTTATCTAGCACTCGGATTTCTAATATGGAAGTTGCTCGGGATACTCGGCCTCGCGGCTTATGTGCTGACCGGAGCCATAGGCCTGCTGCGGTTTGCCGGTGCCGCGCCTGCAGACCGTCAGTACCGTTGGCGAAAGCCGTTGCAGGCGATCTATCGGATTGCCGGACTCAGCCCGTTGCAATGGCTGTTTGGCGTTTCGATGCTGTGTGTCATCGGCTATGTGCAACTGCACATGCCCGGCACCGTGCTGACTAAAAGTTGATGGCTGCGCATCAAGGGCTGTGGGGGAACTGGTTGTGGACATAAGCATCCAGTAGCCCCGTTACCCACGCAGAGTCCGTATTGCTTTCGAGGTGATAAGCAATCAGACCGAAATCATCGCTGACATACCCTGCAAGCTCGGAATTGTCCGAGACTGAAAAAACTTTTTTGAATACCCACTCTCTCAACAGGGTGATGTTTTCAATCACCTCACCGGTCAGTGGAGTGCTTTGCACAATGAGGTGATGCCGGGACCATTGCTCATCAAACCCCGCCTCATCGCGGGCATCAAGCATCGAGTCCCAGTCAGGGTTGCCTGCACACAACGCTTCAAAAAAACCGTCTGCGCGAACGAGACTCCACAATGCATTCAAATCTTGAACAATCATGAAAAACATCTCCGAAATTCACAACCGAGGACACGCAGCGCTCAGTGCCCCCACTACAAAACTGCTGCACGACGTCTTTATGGCATGAGCATATCGCACTGAGATCGACTTTGGTCATCACCTGCATGACTTGCTCTTCGTGACTCATATGTACCTTCTGAATGGAGCAATACATGAAATATGACGATGCCTCCTGGCACTACCTGGGCACCTTCCCCAAGCATCTGCCAAAAGCCGCTGGCGCCACTCATATCGGTATGTTTCTCGCGTGGATGCTGATGAATAACCTGGCCAGCGAAGAACTGGAAGAAGATGCCGAGAGCGAACTTGCCCAACTCAAGGCTCGCACCCTCACCGGCGCACAGTTTCTAATGAACGTACTGGACGAAAAGCTGACCGACCAGGAGTTCTCTGAAACCGGCAATGCATTTGCCGTTGCCTACTACGAAGGTTTGAATAACGACAGTCGCTACGTCGACGACTACCTGCAGACCTTTGGCGTCAGCATTAAAACCCTCTACAGCGTTGAGGACAGCTGGGACCATTACGACCAACTGTCTGCTGCGATGGATGCACGCTTTGCGGCCTGGATTGCAGCCGGGCGGCCCGAACATATTATTTGAACGAGCCTGGCGACGAGAATTACGCTCCAACATCAACGTACGGTCAGAGGGAAATAGCATGGATGAGTCGTTGCAGGCATTTGAACGGTTTGTAGCGCAATTCAATGCTTGGCCTGGCTCGCTCGGGGCCCTCACCTTTAACGCCGCCCCGGCTAATCTTCCGGCCATCGCCGAGATGCCGCAAGCGGGCCTGATGCGCAGGTATTTCGAGCACATAGACCTCTCGGCCGACCCCATGATTGGCGCAGACTTCGGCCTGGAACTTTATGGCCCACTGAGGCTGGAACAAGCACAGCAAGGTTGGCATGTCATAGACGATGAAGACCCTGCGTGGGGCTGGAAAGAAGGCTTCACCGTTTTCGCAGATCGCAATGGCGATGTGCTGGTTTATGACCGCCACGATGCCTGTTCTGCCATTTACGGATCGATTCAGAAAAGGTCGTTCAAGGTCGCTTCAGATATCGTTTCATTGCTCAACGCCTTACAAGCCGGGATCACGGTGCAATTGCAGGAATTCAATGATGACACCCTCGACGACGACCTGAGTCCCAAACCTGCCTTTCTGGATAGAGTCAGAGACGTAGTGGGTGATGTTGAGGGCGCCGACGTGGATGGATTCATGAAGTTCTTTTTTGAATGAACACGTGGAGTTAATCTCCTATTCAGTAGCCGCCTCAGGCTTTTAATTCAATGGGTGTACTCCAATGAGCTTGCGCTACGACTACAAAAATCCGCCTGCGAGTGTCGAAGACATCGCTATGGCCATGCAGCAATGCAACATAAAATCGGAGGCATGGATAACCGGGTTCTGGGCGCAGTGCAACGGCGCGATGATCGAAGACCTTGTGCTCATTTATTCCACGGACCACATCGCTGAACGGCAAGAGACCTACGACATAGCGACGTCTTTTCCTGATCACCTGCTCATTGGTGACGACTCTGGCGGTCGCTTTGTATTACTGGAGCGCTCGGCAGAGCCTCGGTTTTACCTGCAGGACTCGGGAAATCCTTTCATCGATGACGCAGAGGTTTTTTCATCCCTTGAGGCATTGATCAAAGCTGTCGTTGAAGAGGACTGAGCGTAATCAAATGGAAGACATCGACCCCGTACACGACCTAATCCACCAGCCTGACTATCAGGCATTGTCCGCGCAGCAACAAAGACTGGTGATCGCCAGCTATACGCTCAGAAGTCTGCGTCTGGTCGAGATGTTTGATCGTCGTTATAACCAATGTCTGGCAGATCTTTTTTGCCACGGCTTATCGGTCTACATCACCGGACGAGCCAGCGAGAGCCGCGACCTGCACGCAGAGATCGAGGCCCACATACCTGACACCGATGAGTTCAGTGAGCAGGAAGCGAGCTATGCACAAAACGCGTTTATCGCCCTGTTTTATCTGATAGGAGCGACAGCCACCGGCGACGCGGCTCTATTGCAGCGTAGTATCAACATGACCCTGGAAAACGTTGACTTGCTGTACTACGAGCGCGACCCTGACTACCTACAAATGGAACTGACGGCCGCAGAGCAGCATGTTCTCGATAACTTGCTGGAGCAGGCAGCAGCCACTTCTTCGGCAGAGCCCGCCACCTTTGAATTAATCGAAGCAATGACTTCACCCCACAGGCTGTGATTGTTTTTTCAACCTGATGGAATGATTTGATACCGCTGCTTGAACAGCCTGAGTGAGGCCTGATGAAAACTTACAGCATTCGCGAAGTACTGCAGAATATCGCAGACATGCCTGACAGCTGGTTCTACTTGCCAGCGACTCAATGGACGCTAGATACCCGCGGCGCGTTCTCATTGGACAGCCGGGATTTCGCACCCGATTCCACCGACTACCTGCCCCCGCAGGTGGCCAGTGAAGGTTGGGTGGAGACCTTGGAGAAGGCCATGATTGAGGACGTCATCTTCAACGCCGACCAGCAATTGACTCACGCATCGCTGGAGAACTACTTCCAGGCCTTCGAATTCTTTTACCAAAACGATGCGTTCATGGAATTTCAGCCAGACCCGCGCTGATGAACAATGATCGTTAGCCATAAGCTGCCACGAGAACCCCATGTCGACTTTGAACATTGAGCAGTTTCAACGGGATGTCCTGAAAGCGTCCATGAGCGCCATCGAACAGTTTCGAGCGGACTTCCCGAACGCAAAGGTCTGCGGATTCGCGCTGTATTCCGACGGCGACGCGGGAACACTGGTACCCGCCTTTAACACTCAAGACCATTTGGAGCGTGTCATAGCTGAAAACTCCGATGATTGGCAATACTTCAAGTGGTATCCCGCCGAGTGGAGCCACGAAGCCTACGCCGACCATTACTTCCAGGATTTATGCAAAATGCTCTGGGACCTGACCGACGCGACCACCGAGGATAATTTCGTGGCACATCGCAAACATATATTCGAGCAATCTGTCATCGCCCTGAGAAAGCTGACAACGACGTTCGACGATGCCATTTACGTGTTTGCGGTTTCGGACTTTGAGTGCCCGGAAGACGAGATTGCCTGGGTTACCGCTCTCAACACTCCAGACCAGGCCGACGAATTCAGGGCATGGAGGGAGTCACCCTCCAGTTGAAACCGCGAATATCGGGATATTCAATAGTTATGCAAGGACTTCAATCATGAGCATCGTCGAAACCTACCTCGCCGGTCTGCACAAAGCCTTACCGGCCGAACAACTCAATGAACTGAAACGTGCACACGGCGCTTCAGCGGCTGACCTGCAGCGGCTCACCGATCGTTATCCGTTGTGCCCGGCAAGCCTTCTTCAATTGCTCGGCCAGATCGACGGCACGCATTACCGGGATTATCCGGACGGCAGAGTCATGGTCCTGATACTTGGCTCCGATGTATTCGAGTACCCCTACTACCTCAGTTCGGTCGATCAGATCCTTGAAGAAATTGAGACTTACACCCGAAGCATTGAACAAATTTATGCAGGCTATCTTGACGAGCCCGACCTCGTCGGCCCCGGGATCGACATAACGCTGGGCATGCATGAGCGTCTGTGTTTCTCGCATTGCATGAACAATGGCGGCAGTTCCAGACTGTATATCGACTTTAATCCAGCGCCCGGCGGCAATGTGGGTCAGGTCGTGCGCTACCTTCACGATCCTGACAGTTACAAGGTGATTGCGCCGAGCTTCGATCAGTACCTGCAACAGTTGATTGATGATAATTACGCCTTCGTTTTCGAGGATGAAGACTACTGACGTTTTGTAAGTCCAGGGTTTTACAGCTCAGCCTGGACGATAAACGTGGCAACCTGAATCCAGTTTTTCTTTTTAAAGGCACCCCATCATGAGCCTCGTCGAAACTTATCTTGCCGGTCTGCGCGAGGTGTTACCGGCCGAAGATCTCGATCTACTGAAACACGCACACGGTGCTTCTGCGGCAGACTTGCAGCGGCTCACCGAACGTTATCCGTTGTGCCCGGCTAGCCTGTTGCAACTGCTTGGCCATTTCGACGGCACGCATTGGGAATACCCGGACGACGAGTCCGTAGTACTGATGCTGGGCTCCGATCTGGCGGGTTTGCCTTACTACCTGAATTCGGTAGAAGACATCCTTGCCGAGGCTGACGGCTTTTGTACCGAAAGCATCGACGAAATTTATGAAGGCTGGCCGGATGAGGAAGGCGAGCTGGCCGGAGAAGGCATTGATCGCACGGTGGGCATGAACGAGCGGCTTTGCTTTTCAAATTGCCTCAACAACGGGGGCACTTCCAGACTGTATATTGATTTCAATCCGTCACCGGGCGGGACAGTGGGTCAGATCATGCGCTTTCTGCATGACCCGGATAACTATGAAGTGATTGCGTCCAGCTTCGATCATTACCTGCAACAACTGATTGATCACGACTACCCGTTCATTCGCCGGGAGACCTGACGCCTGCTTACTGCCAGGGAAATGAGCGATGGGTCACTCGCTGCAACGGAATCGAGAGCGCGGAAAAACGCGCTTCGATCTGCATACACTGATCGCCGGTTATGCGCTCTCCCAGGCACAAGGGCAACGCCCGACATCCCTCTAGCGCACTGGCAATGTTGATCTCAAGAATCGCGCTAACCTCCCGCGCCGCGACACTCAACTGGTCAGGCGCGCATTCAGCCAGAAACAGGTCGTACTCAGCGTACAAGTCCCGCGCCAAACCGGGTTCTGCTGCCTTTGGTTCATCACCGCCTGGCACCTCCAGAAAGGCATCTTGCTCAGAGTAATGCTCAAGAGCGATGGCGTAGTCCTCCAGGCTAGAGTGCAGCTGTTGGCGCTTCTGTACGGACAACACGTCTGCAAAAGTAGCCGCCTCAAGGCACGAGGACAGGTCGTGCTGGGCGCCAAATTCCGAAACTCGACGCTCATCCTCGTCCTCGTCATCGCGCGTAACCAGGTAAAAGCGGCTGTCCAGCAATGCTGTGTCGCCCTGAACGTAGACCCAGACGTATTGGCTCCACAAAGCCCGATCATCAGAGCATGCAGCAATAGCCTCGACGGTTTCGCGAAACGACTTGAGCTTGAACATCCTGCAACGTCTCCTTGCGCGTAATGAGCGGTGACTATACCAAGGCTGCAGGAAAACGGGGCTGACGAGCAGGCCCTGAGTGCGCGTCAATCAAGAGTCAAAGGTATCTACCACCGAACGCGGCTGATTGTTGAATCCGGTACGGACTTTTTCATCACATAAGTATCCAATCCCGATACAGGCACTGCCTTTTCAGAATCACATGCTCTCCGTTCAGGGATACCTATGACCTTCTACATTTATCTACTCGCATGCTGTGCTGCCGCCGCAACGGGGATCATCTTCAAACCCGGGGCCTGGTACGAGTCACTTCAAAAGCCAGGCTTCACCCCGCCGAACTGGGCCTTCCCGGTGGCGTGGACGACGATCTATCTGCTGCTCGCATGGGCAGGGTATCGCTTGACCCTGATCCCCGGCAGCGAGATCGTGCTCGCGCTTTGGGCTGCACAAATAGCGCTGAACACGTTGTGGACACCGGTATTCTTTGGCGCGCACCGCATCGCCATTGCGATGGTAGTGCTTGCGCTGCTTTGGGCAGTGGTCGCCACCATGGTCGTGATGTCTTTTCAGCTGGACATCGTTACGGGGCTCATTTTACTGCCCTATCTGGCGTGGCTCTCCGTAGCGGCAGCGCTGAATTTTTATATTCTTCGGCACAACCGTCAGCGTTAATTCTGTACGCACGTACGTCGCTAAAGAGCCCCGGTAGCCTGCAAAGCTACCGGGGCTCTTTGTTTCACAAACGCTAGAAAGAGCAGCTCAGGCTCTATAACTCAGCCTTTCTAACTCAGGAGAACGCCCAATCCTGCGCAGGTTCTGATTGAGCGCCTATCAGCTCCACCTCTACAGATGCGGCGGCGACGTTCTGCGGCGCGAAGATGACGGTGTCTTGCAGCTCCGTCAACGGCCAGCGTTCGTCCAGGGTTAACTCAAAGCGCTGGCCCAGATCGTTGGTCTCGTAGTTCTTGAGGTAAGTGCGGCCCAACTCTGTGTTGTAACTGAGTTTAAGCGTGTCGCCAGTACCATCTCCGAACCCGGTAAAGCCCAGTGCCGAGACATCGATGTGATCAAACCTCTTGTCGAAGTTTTCAATGACGTCGGAGAAACTGTCCGTGGCTGTGCGGTAGCTATCGCGGATGGAGGTGTAAAGGAAAGTGTCTGCGCCCTCTCCGCCGTCCAGAATGTCGCGGCCGGCACCACTCTGGATAACGTCATCTCCCCCACCGCCATATATATGGTCGTTACCGCCCAGCCCCTGGATTGTCTCGGCAATAGCCGAGCCGTTGATCACGTGAGCGCCTGCGGTGCCTTTGATGTTCACCGGTTCGAATACCAGGTTGTCGGTGTTCAACTGATCGAGGTAATTCCCCTCAAGCACCAGTTCGAAGCGTTGCCCTTGAGCGTTGGTCTCAAAGTTTTTCAGGTAGGTACGCGTACCTTCAGCGTTTACCTGAAGTGAAAGCGTGCCGTCCAGACCATTGCCCAGGCCGGTAAAGCCCAGACCAATCAGGTCGATACGATCTTGAGTCGCGTCGAAATCAACAATACGGTCACTGCCAGTGGTGGTGCCGGTACGGAAGCTGTCGCCCACCGCGTCGAACCTGAAAATGTCAGCGCCGGTGCCGCCGATCAGGACGTCCCGCCCGCCATTACCCTGCAGTACGTCATCGCCGCCCAGACCCTTTATGATTTCAGCCTGATCGTTGCCAATCAGGTTGTCCGCGCCGGTCCAGCCATCAATGTGGCGATTACCGTCCTGACTACCGAACGTAGTATCCAGAGATCCGTCAGCATTAAGCCGGGTAATGGCGTACCCGCCCTGACCGACAACCACGATTTTTCCGTCTTCCTGCACGGTTACGCCACGCGCAGAGTAGCCTTCATTAGCACCCAATGCCGGGTGCACAACACCGTTGTCGCCAAAGCTGGTATCAAAGCTGCCATCCGCGTTGAGGCGCACTACTGTAGCGGCGTCGTAAGTTGTGCTGGTACCTGCAACGATGATCTTGCCATCGGGCTGCACAGTGACCGCAGATTGCCCTTGTAGCCCAAACGACTGTTCGAACACCAGGGTGCCGTTGTCAGCAAAACTGGTGTCCAGTTCACCATCAGCAGAGACTCTGACGATGCTGTAGGAGTAGTCACTCATTGCCGAGTAATTGCCGCCGAACAGAAAGCTGCCGTCGGGTTGTACTGTCGTCGAATTGTAAACCCCGATGAATTCACCTCCACCGGTGAAGGTGAACTTGCCATTCTCACCAAACTCAGTGGCCAGGGAACCGTCAGCGTTGAGCTTTGCCACGGATGGGTAGTCACCCTCCATGCCCGTGATGTAGAGCGTCCCGTCCGGGTTCACCGTAATATGTCCGCCGTTGTCGGCGGGCGGGATATCGACGTCAACAACCCCCGTGCCACCAAAGGAGGTATCCGCTACGCCGTCCTCATTGAAGCGCTGAACACGTACGCCCAACGGCCCGGCGACGGCTGACAGGATATGGCCGTCCGGCTGTACCGTCATATAGATACCCTGGTCCTGGTCTACGCTAGCCTGAACCATCACCACGCCGTCTTCTCCAAACGTGGTGTCCAGCGTACCGTCCGTATTGAGGCGGATCACCGAATAGTTGTCGCGTGTTTCGTGCTCTTCATAAGAATCGCCCAAGCGCCCCAGAACATAGGTACTGAAGCCGGCAACCAGTATCTTGCCATCCGCCTGCATGGCGACGCTGTTGGCCTTATCACCCAAGTTTGTGGGGTCTACATAAACCTGCCCAGGGGCTGTAATCACGGTATGCGTGCGTTGCTCTTCCATGTTGCCAATCCTTTAAACGTCATGGGGTCCACGTCAAAGTGGAGTAAGGGCGCTCGCCGAGATGTCGGACGACCGAGCAAAACTCTGACCTCGAATGATGCAACATGTGCCAGAAATCTGTTCAGCAATGTATTTGGGCGGTTTTCAGGTGATGTACGGGCGATGCATTTTCTGTAGGAGCTGCCGAAGGCTGCGAAGCCTTTCTCCTGACACGCCGCGATCGCAGCCTTCGGCAGCTCCTACAGGCCCTATGTTTGCCGCGAGACTGGTAGAACCGGATTCATCCGGGAAGACGGCATTCCAGACAGCAATGATGTGGCGGATGTACCGATCTCTTCCCGAATAAATTCGCTCCTACAGACTGCATGAACTTCACGTAGTACTGCTGAGCCCTGCTCATGGATTCATGTTGTAAAGCCCTGTTATCAGCGCAAGCCTGGTGCCATAGGCTCCAGCCATGGAAAAGTCCATCACACCTGTTTTCATCCAGTGCACCTGCGACGCAAGACGGCGGTCGATTGACAAGGAGTAAGCCCCATGAAGTTTGAGACGCCTGCGAGCACCAACCCCATCGATCAAATGAAAGTGATTGGTCAACCCAAGGATCGTGTTGAAGGCAGACTGAAAACAACCGGCACGGCGACGTATGCTTACGAACAGCAGGCCACTGCCAGCGCGCCCGCCTACGGCTATGTATTAGGTGCATCCATTGGAAAAGGCCGGATCTCCTCAATTGATTCGAGCGAAGCACGCCAGGCCAGCGGTGTTATTGCAATCGTAACCTATGAAAATGCCGGGCATTTGGACAAGGGGGAATTTTACGTTGATCGCGCACTTGCCGGTCCTGAGGTGGATCACTATCACCAGGCAGTAGCAATCGTCGTTGCCCACACGTTCGAACAAGCCCGCACCGCCTCGGCACTGCTTCGCGTCGATTACGTCAAGGAAGCTGGAGCCTATGATCTTGCCGCGCAGCGAGAGTCGGCCAAGACACCCCCGCCGGGTGCGTTCGGCCCTCCTCCACAAACCGCTATCGGGGATTTCGAAGGCGCGTTCAAGCAAGCAGCTTTCACCCTCGACGGTCATTACACCACCCCGGATCATGCCCACGCGATGATGGAACCCCATGCCACCATTGCTCAATGGCAAGGAGACAAACTGACGCTATGGACGTCCATTCAGCAAATGAACTGGGGCGTCAGAGACCTGGCCAAGACACTTGGAATCCCCAAAGACAACATTCACTTGATCTCGCCTTACATTGGCGGCGGTTTTGGCGGGAAAGGCACCATTCTGTGTGACGCCGTGTTGGCCTCTCTTGCGGCCAGAGAAGCCGGGCGGCCGGTAAAAGTAGCGCTTCCCCGCCCGCTGATGTTCAACAACCTGACCCATAGGCCAGCGACGATTCAAAGAATACGGCTGGGTGCCAATCCGGACGGCACACTCACCGCCATCGGCCATGAGAGTTGGTCCGGCAATCTGCGCGGTGGTCGTACTGAAGCCGCCACCGCATCAACCCGAACGTTGTACGCGGGCGCGAACCGCATGACCCGTTTGTACCTGGCCAAACTCGACTTGGCTGAAGGCAGCGCCATGCGAGCGCCCGGTGAGGCTCCAGGCATGATGGCGCTGGAAATTGCCATGGACGAAATGGCTGAGAAACTGGGCATGGATCCTGTGAAGTTTCGCGTCATCAACGACACTCAGGTAGATCCGGAGCAGCCAGATCGCCCATTTTCGCAGCGCCAGTTAGTCGAGTGCCTGAATACGGGAGCTGATCATTTCGGCTGGGCTCGACGTAATCCCCTGCCCGGCAAGGAGCTACATGACGGCTGGTGGACCGGCATCGGCATGGCGTCCGCCATCCGTGGAGCGCCTACCACGAAATCCGCCGCTCGCGTCCGGCTGGATCGCGATGGCATCGTCACCGTCGAAACCGACATGACAGACATCGGAACCGGCTCCTACACAATCATTGCCCAGACTGCAGCGGAAATGATGGGTGTGGGCATGGATAAGGTGAACGTGCATTTAGGGGATTCACGCTTCCCGGAGTCTTCCGGGTCAGGCGGCCAATGGGGCGCGGCTTCATCCACGGCGGGCGTCTATGCTGCGTGTGTGAAACTCAGGGAAGCCATCGCGACGAAGTTAGGACTGGACCCAACAACAGCGGAATTTATCGGTGGCCAGATTCGTGATGGTTTAAAAAGCATGCCATTGGCACAAGCGGCAATGGACGGCGACGTAATGGCCGAGGACGTCATGGAGTTCGGCAACCTGGCAAAAAAGTATGCCCAGCAAACCTTTGGCGCTCATTTTGTCGAGGTCGGCGTCCATGCCGCCACAGGAGAAATTCGCATTCGCCGCCAGTTGGCGGTCTGTGCAGCAGGACGGATACTCAACCCCAAAACAGCCCGCAGTCAGATCATTGGCGGGATGACCATGGGCGCAGGTGCAGCGCTTATGGAAGAAATGATTGTGGATCATCGCCTGGGATTTTTTGTTAATCATGATCTGGCCAGCTACGAAGTGCCGGTGCATGCCGACATCCCTCATCAGGAGGTTATTTTCCTCGATGAAGTAGACGCTTACGCAACACCTCTCAAGGCCAAGGGTGTCGGCGAGCTTGGTATTTCCGGAGCTGCCGCGGCGATTGCCAATGCTGTCTACAACGCGACCGGCATAAGGGTTCGCGATTACCCCATCACGCTCGATAAGCTCATTGATCATTTGCCCGCTCTGGGCTGACCTTACCTTCAACTCACTTGGCTTCGGAGTCATCAATGCAGCTCAGCCGGACGAATTTGGCCGATATTGTTTATTTCCTCGCCATCGCTCGGCATCAGAGCTTCAGAAAGGCGGGCCTGGAGGTGGGCATCAGTGCGTCAGCGCTGAGCCATGCCATGAAAGGCCTTGAGGCGCGTCTTGGTGTTCGGCTGCTTAACCGCACAACCCGAAGCGTGACGCTCACGGCTGCCGGTGAGGAGTTGCAGGGCCTCATCAGCTCTCCGATAGATGATATCGGGCAAGCGCTTGAGTCTCTGAACCGCTTACGTGATGAGCCCGCCGGGCGTATTCGTCTGAACGTCTTGAGTGACGGAGCCAAATTGCTGTTGGGGCCTGTTCTGCCGGTATTTGTTGATCGCTATCCGAACATCGAGGTCGACCTGACCGTGACCAACCGGATGGTCGATATCATCGGCGACGGACACGATGCAGGCATTCGTTTTGGTGGCACGGTCCCCGAAGACATGATCGCTCAACGCCTGTCTCCCGATGTGGCATGGGCCGTTGTTGGAGCGCCTGATTACCTTGAGCGATTCGGTACCCCGAAACATCCGGAAGATCTATACCAACACCGTTGTCTACGCGTACGCCTGGGTAACGCACGCATCTATCACTGGCAATTCTCGAAAGAGGATCAACAGATGGAGATTGACGCGCCCGGCACCATAACGATTGATGAAACCCGCGTCGGTGTAGCAATGGCGATGCGTGGCGCCGGCTTGATGTACGTTCCCGCGACGGTCGTTGAACGACAGATTGCGGAAGGCTCGCTGCAGCGAGTTCTGGAGGACTGGACTCATTACGATCCGGGTTTTCACATTTACTACTCAAGCTTCAGGCTGGTTCCTGTAGGCCTTCGCCTGCTCATTGACCTCATCCGCGAACTCGAACCGATGGGTCCCCTTCCATAGCGTTGGCATGCCCCATCCGAATGGTGACAAAAACTGTCCACATCCCGCTATAGATTCAACTCCGAAGCCAGCTCAACTATTGGACCAGGTTCGGAGACGTATCATGAAACGCATTCAATATCACACGTACGGCGGGCCGGAAGTGATGCGGGTCGAGGATTTTGACCTCCCTCCCCCAGGCGAAGGCGAAGTTGCAGTCAGTGTCAGGTTTGCTGCGATCAATCCGATTGACTGGAAGTTGCGCAGTGGGCAAATGAAAATCGTCACCGGGAAGAAATTTCCTCGTGCGATGGGTATGGATTTTTCCGGAACGGTTTTATCGGTCGGCCCAGGTGTGACACGTTTGAAAGTGGGCGATGCGGTTTTCGGGTTGGCCCGATTCAAGGAAAGCGGCGCGTTTGCCGAGGCCGTTATCACAAAAGAAGCATTTCTAACCCATAAGCCCGACGATGTTTCATTCGAGGAAGCTGCGTGCCTTGGTACGCCTGGCGTAACCGCATGGAACGGCCTTATCGACAAAGCCAGGCTGCAAGCGGGCCAGCAGGTCTTCATCAACGGTTGTGCCGGTGCCGTGGGCGAAGCCGCTGTACAAATAGGGCTTATGCATGGCGGTATCGTGTCAGGCAGTTGCAGCGCCAGGGACATACAAAGGGCAAAAACACTCGGTGTGCGAACCGTCTATGACTACCGCAATACACAGGTATCCAGTATCGCGGTCCAATTCGATGTCGTTTACGACACCGCGGCGACGCTAGCTGTTTCTACAGGGGTTGCAATGTTGCGCCCGGGAGGCGTGTTTCTGGATCTGAACCCAGGCCCTGGCAAATTCATTCGAGCGATCTTTGATCGCCGACTCAAACCCATCATTGGGTCGCCCCGCGCAGAAATTCTGGATAAGCTCGCCAAGGCTGCCAGTGCAGGAAGCTTCAGAATCCCGATAGGCATATCTGTGGCCCTACACGATGCTATACAACTGATCGGGGACATCGAAAACGGTCGCAAACCTGGCGGTAAGGCCGTCATCGAGATGGTTAACGAGATAGGGTAGCTATGGCCAGAAGTGATCGTTTGTTTGAGCTGATGCAAGTGCTTCGGCGTCATCGCAGAACGGTATCAGGACGAACACTCGCTCAAGAGCTGGGAGTGTCGCTTCGCACCATACGCCGCGACGTTCTGACATTGCAGGGCATGGGGGCCGAGATTGAGGGTGAACCCGGCTTGGGATACGTGCTCAAGCCGGGTTTTCTTCTGCCTCCGCTCTCATTTACGGAGGAAGAAATACAGGCACTGGTAACCGGTGCTTTATGGGTCAGTCGTCATACCGACGACAAGTTTGCCTTCGCCGTTAAAAATGCATTAGCGAAGATTAACGCTGTCCTGCCTCCGGACATGCGACCGGCCTTCGACGATGAAACATTTTATGTCAGCGGCCCTGCATCCCATGCCACACCCATCGACTTGAGCGAGATTCGCCGTGCCCTGCGCAACCAGTGCAAGCTGCGTATCACGTTGTCGATCACACATGCACCCGATATGGACCAGATCATCTGGCCAATCATGTTGGGGTTTATTGAAAACCGGCGTTCAGTAGCAGCCTGGTGCGAGGCTGACGGCAAATTTCGCATGATAGACCTGGATAACGTGACGCACGTTGAAGTGCTTGCAGAACGCTACTCCCGCAATCGCCGCCAGATGATCAACGAATGGCGTGCCCTGGACATTTTGCCGTGTAACGAACGTGGTGAGACGTGCTGATCGCGGGCGGCTGGCTACATCGTCTGTTTGAGCTTTTTCATACATGCCTGTTTTGGCAGTGGAAGAAATTAGCAAATATGTAGCTGCTATTTTTGGATAAGTCGCAACTTGCTGGCTGGCGATCGACACCTGGGAATGTCTTGGCAATACCCCATTATGCATATAGCCATAAAGGCGCTCGACTCGAGAAAGTGTGCAGTAACAGTGCATATTCCCAGCCTGCATAATTGCCGTTGCTGGCATCCACCACCTGCCGCAAACAAAAACCTTTCCTCACAACAGGCAAACGCCGAGTTCTCGGCAATAACGGCGATCCACGCCGCTGACCTAGGCGGAAATGGCAAGCAAATTGCTATTCCTTACAGGAAACTAATTTACTCAAAGGGAATTAATAATTTCACCCTGAGGCGTAAATCCAAGCGCTGACGCACTCTGCCCCGCAGGGTCGTGCCAGCGAAATTCCTGACCTCTGGAGATACTCAGCCATGATCCGCCTTACTCGCACAGGCCGCGCCATCTGCGGCCTCCCTCTTGTTGTGGCTTGCTCTTCAGGGTATGCCGATGAAGCTACGCCAGTGATCAACACGGGTGACACAGCGTTTGTGGCGCTGTGTTCGCTGGTCGTGTTGTTGATGACGTTGCCCGGCCTTGCGCTGTTCTACGGTGGTATGGCCAGAACCAAGAATGTGCTATCGGTGATGATGCAGGTGTTCTGCACGGCGGCCTTGATGTCGGTCATTTTTGCGGTGTATGGCTACAGTCTGGTGTTTGGCGACGGCGGCTCGCTGAATGCAATCATTGGCAACTTCGACAAGTTGTTTTTGCAGGGCGTAACCATTCATACAGTGGTGGGGACCATTCCTGAGTATTTGTACTTTCTGTTCATGTTGCTGTTTGCCGCCATTACCCCGGCAATTATTGTCGGTGCATTTGCCGAACGCATGAAGTTTGCAGCGGTGATGGTGTTCATGGCGGTGTGGATCACCATTAATTACATTCCCATGGCGCACATGGCATGGGGCGGTGGCTGGGTGTTCAGTCTGGGCGTGCAGGATTTTGCCGGCGGTAACGTCGTGCATCTCAATGTCGGTATTGCCTCGCTGGTCGGTGCCTGGCTGATCGGTCGGCGACGCGGTTTCGGCACCTCAGCGCTGGCACCGCACAACATGACGATGACCATGACCGGCGGTTCACTGTTGTGGGTTGGCTGGCTGGGTTTCTGCGGTGGCTGCGTGCTGGCCGTCAATGGTTTCGCCATGCTGGTGATGGTCAATACCATGCTGGCCAGCTGTGCCGGTGCGCTGGGCTGGATGCTTGTGGAATGGAAACACCGTGGCCGACCAAGTCTGTTCGGTGCGGTATCGGGCTCTATCGCGGGTCTGGTGGCAATTACCCCGGCATGCGGTTTCGTCGGGCCCATGGGCGCCATCGTGCTGGGCTTCATCGCAGGCCCTCTGTGTGTCTGGTCGGTGGAAAAACTCAAACCGATGCTGGGCCTCGACGACGCCTTCGACGTATTTGGCGTGCACGGTGTCGCGGGTATTCTGGGTGGGCTTTTGACCCCGGTCTTCGCCATGACAGCGTTGGGTGGTCAAGGATTTGCTGAAGGCCGTGACCTCATCAGTCAGTTGATGGTCAATGGCGGCGCGTTACTGTTCAGCATCGTGTTCTCGGCGGTGAGCAGCCTGGTGGCGTTCAAGATCGCTGCGATGCTGTGCGGTGGCTTGCGGGTCGACGAGGATGCCGAAGTGGATGGCCTGGACCTGGCAGCGCACGGCGAGGTCGGGTACAAATACTCGAACTGAGTCTCAGGATTATTCGGGGTTGATGGTCGGGCTGAAGGTATTAAGCCCGACTGCTTTCGATTCGGCATTGCTGCACAATCATTGTCTTGATTGCCCTGCAAAAGTGTATGCATGAGCGAATGAATTCGCTCCCACGGGGTTTGCACCAACGCGATCCTGTGGGACCGGATTCATCCGGGAAGGCGGCATTCCTGACGATAAAGAGGTTGTGGATGTAACGGCCTCTTCGCGAATGAATTCGCTCCCACGGGGTATGTGCCAACCTCAAATCCAACGCGATCCCTGTGGGACTGGATTCATCCGGGAAGACGGCATTTCTGACGATGAAGAAGCTATGGCTCTGAGGGGGATTCAGCTGCACGCCCCCTCCTTTCCAATTAAAAGAAAAAGGCGCCAGTGCAAGATACATCCTGCAATGGCGCCTTTAACCCGATGGAAAGACTTCAGCTACGAACCCGGAGTTTGTCTGGATCGTACGCCACGGTACTGGCAGCCACGTGCGCGCGAATACGCTTTTGCTGACCATCAAGTTTGCCGACCTCCACGGTCGTCCCCGGTTCGCAATACCCAACATCCAGTCGGCATAGCGCGATGTTGCGCCCCAGCACCGCAGAGCGCGTCGCGCTGGTGATCACCCCTACCTGAGCTCTTCCCACCCGCACGCAATCGCCATGTGCCGCCACTTCATTGCCTTCCAGCACCAGTCCCACCAGCTTGTGTCGAGGCTGAGCGGTACGCCGCAACAGCGCTTCGCGACCAATGAAATCGGCGGTTTTGCTTTTGAGTGGCACGCAAAACCCAATCCCTGCTTCAAACGGATCGGTCTGGTCGTCGAACTCGTAACCAGCAAATACCAGCCCGGCCTCGATGCGCAGCATGTCCAGGGCTTCAAGCCCCAGTGGCACCAACCCCAAGGGTTTGCCAAGCGCCCAGAGCCGTTCCCAGACTTGCATCGCGTGATCGGGGTGGCACCAGATTTCAAAACCCAGTTCGCCGGTGTAACCAGTACGCGAAACCATCAGCGCCGGGCCGTTATGGTCATCGAGGCGTCCAGTCAGAAAACGGAACCAGCCAAGTTCTTCCAGGGCAGGCTGGGTGCCTGGTGTCCAGATCATCTGCTTGAGCAATTCACGGCTCAGCGGGCCTTGCACCGCGACGTTGCTAATCTGTTCGGAAGCGCTCTTGATCCACACTTTCATGCCGAGTTTTTCGGCCTGCTCGCGCAGCCATACACCGGCATGGTCTTCGCCGCCGATCCAGCGAAACGCATCCTGGCCCAGGCGCAGTAAAGTGCCGTCATCGAGCATGCCGCCATGCTCGTAACACATCGCTGAATAGACCACCTGGCCGATGGCAAGTTTGCGCACGTCACGGGTCAGGCAATAGTCGAGCAACGCTTCGGCATCCGGGCCAAGCACTTCGAATTTGCGCAGCGCCGAAAGGTCCATCACGGCTACCCGTTCACGGCAGCCGTGGTATTCCTCAAGGGCGCCGTAGCCATCAAAGCGGCTTGGGGTCCAGAAGCCACGATAGTCGGTGAACTGTCGGGTCAGGCTTGAAGTGCCCGCATGAAAACCGCTTTCGCGGGTCAGCACCGGGTCGGCGTCAGCTGTCTGTCGTGTGGTCATGGCGATACTGAAACGCTCCTTTTCGGAATACACGCGAACATGAATATCGGTGGGCTGCCAGCCATTGGCCGGGTCGATGTCATCCGGGCAACTGCTACTGGCGCAGAGCAGATCGGTCATAGCCTTGAGCAACACGTAATCACCGGGACGAGACCATGGCTCATCGAGGGTCAGGTGCTGATGGGCATCGATGCCGGTATTGAAGAAGAAGTTGATCGCAGGCCACCCCGCCCGCCCCTGTACACCATGCGCGGCCAGCACGCGGCTGATGTTATCGCTGCAGTTTTCGTGGCCAAAGTAGCCCTGGGATTCGTAATAGCGTGCGGTGCAGGCCAAGGCAAAGGTGTCATGGCGGCCGACCGTGTCACGCACCACTTCCAGCATCGGTTGCAGGTTGCGGTCGAAGAAACGGCTGAACAGGCCTGGCCCCGGATAGGCGCTGCCGTTGAGGGTGCGGGTGACCGTGGGGTCCAGGTCAATTTCTCGGCCGACATCCAGCCCGCGCCGATCGAAGGCGACAAAGTCAGAGCACTGGCGTCCGGCGACGTCAATTACCTGAATGAACTGACCCGCGCCCACTCGATAGTCCCGCGCGGTACCCGGCGTAATGGTGAACTCGTCAATGACCTCACCCAAAGGCGCTGGCAGCGGTGGCACCCACAATGCTGTCGGATTGGCCCGTTCAATGATCAGACGCAACTCGCTGGCCCTGCCCTGTTCATCCACCGATGTGCGCCCACCTGGTGCGGCGACCACCACCAACAGATCGGCACTGGCGGTCATTGCGCGGCTGAAGCCTGCCGGTGTGGCGCTCGGCCAGAGGCTGCACGCATCAGCGAGATGACGGCAATCCACCCCGCGCTGCGTCAGGCCCGCCACAGCATGCTGCGCCTCACGACTGGACTGGCCAAGGCTCTGGCCGATAAAGCGTGCCCCGGGAGTACGTTGCAAACCCAACGCCGAGAGCGCTTCGCGGCCATCGGCGAGAAAGGCCAGCAATTCAGCGGCCTGGTCACCTTCCAGATCAATGACCTGCAAGCGGTCCCCAGCCTGCAAGGCAATCACCGTCAACCCACCCGGCGCAACCCGGTGGCGTTCGTAGCCAGGCGTGCGGGCAAACAAGGCCGGCTCCAGAGGCCGGCTTGTGACTGGAAGATTCATGGCAACCTCAACCTGCAGATTTCAGGCGATCAAAACCATCGCTGGCCAGATAGGTCTCTAACGAATCGTCCAGCGCGTCGAGCCACGGGGTGTGGTGAACGGTGGCCAGCGTACCGGTGATCAGCGAGCGATAGCAGTTGTTGCGATAGCCCATGATGTCTTCGTACTTGTCTTTCTTCCATTTCAGGAACGTCTGATTCACCTGCGAAATATCGAAACTGGGGTAGTCAGTGGCTCCAATCAATTGGCGGATGTATTCGCCCTGAAATTCGAACATCTGTTGCGCGGTTTCAAGGGTTTCTTCCTCACGGCGCCAAGCCAGGTTTTCCGCCTCCATGTGGGCTTTATCCGGTAAATCGATGCACCCCAGAATGACATCGCGGGCGTACCAGGCCTGGGCGTCGAACATATTGAAGCTGTACCACTGGTCCTGCATGCCCAGGTAGATCAGCCGCGGGTTGGCTTCCCAGAAAATGCCTTTGTACAGGTTCAGCGGCCACAGGCGGTTGCCCGTTTTGAGGCGCAGCTCTTCGGGCAGAAAAGCAAAATGATGTTTGTAGCCGGTGCACAGGATCACCGCATCGACTGCTTTACTGCTGCCGTCGACAAAGAACGCCCGATTGCCCTGCACATGAGTCAGCAGTGGCTTCTCTTCCCAATTGTCCGGCCAGTGATAGCCCATCGGGGCGCTGCGATAGCTGCTGGTGATGGTCCGGGCTCCATACTTGTAGCACTGCGAGCCAATGTCCTCGGCCGAATAACTGCTGCCTACGATCAACACGTCCTTGTCTTTGAATTCCAGTGCATCGCGGAAGTCATGCGCATGCAGCACGCGCCCGGCGAAGCTCTCGAAACCCGGAAAATGCGGCACATTGGGCGTGGAAAAATGCCCACTCGCGACCACCACATAATCGAAGACTTCGCTGCTGGTCAGGTCGCTGCCGTGATCATGAACGGTGACCGTGAACTGCTCCTGTACCTCGTCAAAACTCACGCTGCGCACCACCGTATTGAAACGGATGTAGTCACGCACACCGGCTTTTTCGACCCGGCCCTTGATGTAATCCCAGAGCACCTCGCGCGGCGGATAAGAGCCGATGGGTCGGCCAAAATGCTCGTCGAAACTGTAGTCGGCAAACTCCAGGCATTCTTTTGGACCGTTTGACCACAGATAGCGGTACATGCTGCCGTGAACCGGCTCACCATGCTCATCCAGCCCGGTGCGCCAGGTGTAATTCCACATGCCGCCCCAGTCAGCCTGTTTCTCGTAGCAGACCAGTTCGGGCGCCTGTTCCGGCGTGCACGCACCCGACTCCACGGCCGACTGAAATGCCCGCAACTGAGCCAGTCCGCAGGGGCCCGCACCAATAATCGCGACTCGTTTTTTCATGTTCGATTCTCCGCAATGAGAAAAGCTCGATGCCTCACAGGCAGTACAAGCGGCTGGCAACCAAGGCGTTGCGTATCAGGCAGGTGACGAACATCGGGGGCTCATCGGAAGATCACCGTCTTGTCGTGGTTGATGAACACGCGATGTTCCAGGTGGTATTTGAGGGCCCGCGAGAGCGCCACGGTCTCGGTATCCCGGCCGATGGCGACGAGATCGTCCGGGCTATGGTCATGCTCGACCCGTTGCACCTGCTGCTCGATGATCGGCCCCTCGTCGAGGTCGCCGGTGACGTAATGCGCCGTTGCGCCGATCAGTTTGACGCCCCGCGCATAGGCCTGGTGATAGGGCCTGGCGCCCTTGAAGCCGGGTAAAAACGAGTGGTGAATATTGATCGCCCGCCCCGCGAGCTTGTGACACAAATCATCGGACAGAATCTGCATATAGCGCGCAAGCACCACCAGGTCGGTCCCGGTCTGCTCGATGATGCTCATCAACTCGGCTTCCTGCTGCGCCTTGGTGTCAGGCGTGACGGGCAGATACACGAAGCAGATGCCCTCGCGCTCAGCCATCGGCCGCAGGTCCAGGTGGTTTGAAACTATGGCGGTGATGTGCATGCTCAACTCGCCCTTGTGGTGGCGATACAGCAGGTCAGTCAGGCAATGGTCGAACTTGCTGACCATCAGCAGCACCCGCAGCGGTTTATCGCCCGCGTGCAGCGCCCATTGCATGTCGAAGGGCATGGCAACATCGTCGAAGCCCTGGCGCAACGACTCAATATCGCCAGTGGTGCCCGCATTGAAGCGAAACACCGCCCGCATGAAAAAGCGCCCGGTGTGCTCGTCGTCGAACTGCGCCAGTTCGCTCAGGTAACAGTCGCGCTCGGCCAGGTATGTGGTCACGGCGCTAACAATGCCCGAGGTCGCCGGGCATTGGACGTTGAGTATGTAGTGGGAGGTGGACATGGCATGTTCTCTTGTCATGAAAAAATCGCGTACTCAGCCCTTGGCCGTGCGTTTTTTCTTCTCGGGGTCATCGAACGGCAAGCTGTGGCTGATTGCCTTCACGCTCAGGCTGCCCCGCACTTCCAGGGCGACGCCCTGCTCGGCAATGTGCGGCTGGACCCGGGCGATCGCCATGGATTTGCCGGTCAGACGCGAGTACATGCCGCAGGTGATCAAGCCCACCTCGCGGCCCTCGAACCACAGGGTGTCGCCCGCCTGAGCCGCCACCTGACCGTCGAGCAGCACACCGAATATCTTGAAGCGCTCAGAGCCCTGGCGTCGGTAATGCTCCTCAGCACCCCGAAACCCCTGTTTGCCGGGCGACACGGTGAAATCCAGGCCCAGTTCCCAGAGGCTGTCGCCGGCCTTCTGATCGGCGTAGGGATACATCTGCGAGTTGTCGTAGGGGAAAAACAGCAGTGAGCTTTCGACACGCAGCCAGTCCAGTGCGGTAAAAGCGCACGGGATAATGCCCAGGTCGCGGCCCTGCTCAAGAATGCCGTCCCAGATCAGCGGGGCATCGGCAGCCTTGCAGAAAATTTCGTAACCGCGCTCCCCTGTGTAGCCAGTGCGCGAGACCATCACCGGGCGGTCGAACAAGCGGGTTTGCAGATGGTGGAAATACGCCAGATCACGAATACCCGGTACGTGACTGGCGAGGAAATCCACGGCCTTCGGTCCTTGCAGTGAAAGATCGTGCAGGTCGTCATCGAACAACACCGCGACCTGACGGCCCAGTGCCGAACGCACCAGCAACTCATGGCCGCTGCCCGCTCCATGCACAACCATGAATGCATTGGGGCCGGTGCGGTACACAATGCAGTCGTCGGCAAAATTTCCGTCTTCATCGAGCATGCAGGCGTATACCGATTTGCCCGGATACAGCTTGGCGATGTCGCGAGTAGTGGCCTGCTGAAGCAGGTTTTCGGCGTGCGGCCCGACGTAATGCACCTTCTTCAGGCCCGACACGTCCATCAAACCGGCGCGAGTGCGAATGGCCTCATGGTGGTCAGCCAGGTCGCTGGCGTAGGTCCAGGCGGTGGGCATGCCGTTCCAGTCTTCCAGCTGTGAGCCAAGGGCCAGGTGCCGTTCGCGAAGCGCAGGGGTGCGCCATGAATGAGTCATGGAGTATTCCTCTTGGATTAAGTGAGGGGTTGAGGTCAGAGCTGGAGGTCAGGCCTGATCTCAGGTATCGAAATCAAAGCGTCGCAGCCAGTCGATCAGGGCCTGCCGATAACGGGTCATGCCCTTGTAGTCGGCAATGGCCTCGGGTAAATCGCGAATCACCCGGTGCATGCGCTGCGCCCAGGCCGGATTGGTGACGAGTTCGTCCATGCTGATCAGGTAGGTGCGAATGCCGAACATCAGCGCATTGGAGCGCGGCAGGCGCATCATCAGTTGCATCTCGACGCGCAGATGAACCAGTCGTCCTGCATTTTCGGCGGTGACCTTGCCACGGTCGTTGCCCCATTCATGAAAGGTTTCGGGCGACGAATCCAGTCGCGGATTGATCGTCAACGTCCAGTTCAGGCGACGCACCGGCTGGCCGACCTGCACATTCAGCAGGTATTTCAGCGCCCGGTCGAAGATGCCCATCTGGTGCGCCATCGGCACCGGCGAGTGCCATTGTTTGAAGCTCATGCCAGCGTCGAAACGCAATGACCAGTCGGCCGGACAGGTGACCATGCCCGCGTCCATGAACAGGTCGCCATCGCGCTGGTCGAGCACAGCGAAGTCGCCCTGCAACTGGCGGGTGATGTACTCCAGTGGCTCGCACGGCAGGCTCGCCGGATCACCGAACGTGAAACGCTGATCAATACCCATGGGCAGGTTCTGCCAGTGCCAGGCGTCGCCGTCGCGCTGCAGATGAAAGTGCTGCGGATAGTCTTCAGACAGATGCTCCATCAGCACCTGCACCATGTCCCAGGCGGCCTGCGTCATATGCGGCATGACCAGACAGCGTCCGGGGTCGCGTTCCAGTACGCGGGCTCGTTCGGCGGTCTCGGACAGGTAATGTTCGTCGATGTCGAACGGGTGCTCGAAGATCGACCCCGGATCACGGGAAACCGCCGGTTCGATGTTCACTGAATACATGTACTGGTCTTCAGGAAACGGAAACGGGAAGCGTGCGATGGCCTGCGGGCTATTGCGAAAGCTGAAGTCGTCGCAGTAGGTTTGCGGCGCTTTGAAGGCTAGGGTCATGACAAAACTCCACAATCAGATATCGAGTACCAGCGCTCCGCCGCAACTGCGCGACACACAGGGCATCAGGTGAGTGTTGCGTTCGTGGTCGCTGAGAAACAGATCCCGATGCTCGACCGCGCCGTCTATATAGGCTGTCTGGCACTGCCCGCAGACCCCGCCGCGACAGAGGTTGGGCACCTCGATGCCAGCCGCTTCCAGGGCTTCGAGCAGGCTGTCTTCGGCATTGACCTTTAACTGTCGACCGCTACGTGCGAGGTGCACATCGAAGGGATTACCAGGCTCCGGCGCGGCGAACGCCTCCCAGTGCACGCGACTGGCCGGCCAGCCCAGCGCCTGGCTCTGCTCGCGCAAGGCATCGATCAACGTTTGCGGCCCACAGGCGTAAACATGTGTGCCCAGTGGGCGCTGGCTCAGCAACGTGTTCAGATCCAGTCGTCGCGTGGGGCTGGCATACACATGCAGGCGTGGCCCCAACTGCTCGCGCAACGTGTCCAGATAGGCATCGCTGATGCCGGGACGGCAGGCGTAATGCAGCTCGAAATCCTGGCCCTGACGCGTTAGCTCCGCGCAATACGCCATGAACGGCGTAATGCCGATGCCTGCGGCAATCAACAGGTGCAGGCGCGCTTTGCTGTGTACCGGAAACAGATTGGCCGGTGCCGAAATAGTCAGCCGGTCACCGACGTCCAGTTCGTCATGGATAAAGTGCGAGCCACCCCGCGACTGAGACTGACGACGCACGGCGATGCGGTAATGGCCCGTCTGAGCGGGATCACCCAGCAGCGAATAGGCATTGCGCCGACCATTGGGCAAGTGCACTTGCACATGGCTGCCCGCTGAAAACGCTGGCAACGAACCACTCAGCGGCTCCAGCAACAGCTCGCGTACCATCGGCGTCAGCAAGTGGGTTTGCGCCACTCGAACAGCAATCGTGCGGCTCATGCGCAGGCCTCCCCGTATGGAAGGTCGGCGTCGGCGCAGACGCCAATGTAGGCGCCCAAACGCTGGGAAAAGTGCTGGCGAACTTCAAGCACTACAGCGCACTGGCAACAGGTGTGCAGTGCGGCATCAGTAGCGTCCTGCAATGTGGCACAGTGCACGCAGAACACCGAACGGTTACCGCCCTCGCCCCGTCCCGAGTTCAGGCTCAACGTGATTTCATCGGTCAGTAGCCCCGCGTCAACGGCTACCGTGCGCACCTTCCAGAGAAACGACTCATCGCCCTGCACATGCAACTGCACACCGACATGGCTGCTGCGTAAATGCTCGGCCAGTACCCGCTGTAACGTGGGCAGATCTTCCAGTTCGGGCAAGGCCAGGTGCGTCAGGCGGCGGGCTTGTGCAACCCGGTCTTGTCGCTCCGCATGAAGCTCAAGGCCTTGCGTCTGGGTCACCAGCAAGTAATCACGGGACAACTGCATGGGTGGTGCGGCGTCATACGTCGGCAGGCTGACAGGGCGCGACGCTGCAATCGGATTGTTCATGTCGATCCTCGTGCTGACGAGGGCGGAATTGCCCTGAGGTGTTTCCTCGTGGGCAAGATAATTTCCTATGCGGCATGCATGCTCAATCCTCACGATGAGCTACTCCCAAAGGGGTAGTTGACAGTCAGAGGCATGGAATTTGCTGTCTTACAGCATTCATATCGACAAGACGGGAGGAAAAAATGCACACAATCAGCCCCGCGCCTTCGCCGTTATCGACCACCCATTCGCTGACCGAACGCGAAACGCAAACCCTCAGCCTGATCAGGGACGGCCTCAACAACAAGCAGATCGCCCGGGAGCTGGGCATCAGCGATGGCACGGTAAAGATTTATGTGCGCAACCTCCTGCGCAAGTTTGACCTGCACTCACGCCTGGAGCTGGCGTCCTGGATGCATCGTCATGAAGCGCAGCCCCAAGGGCATGACCCGATAACGCTCACTGAACAGGCCCCGCAGGCCACCACCACGATCAGTGTCAGCGGCTTGGTCAACGATTTGCCGGCGCTGATTTACAAGGGTGAAAACGCGCGCGCCTGGCGCATGCAGTACGTCAGTGAAGGCTGCCTGCACCTGACCGGCTACTCCGCCGAACAACTGACTCGCGAACAAAGTTACGGCGCATTGATTCTTGAGGAATACAGCGACTATGTCTGGTACTGCGTGCAATGCGCACTGCTCAAGCGTGAGCCATTTCAGCTGAAATACCGGATATGTTGTGCCGATGGCCGAATCAAGGAAGTGTGTGAAACCGGCGTCGGGCTGTACTCGAGTAGCGGCGAGATCCTGGGACTTGAAGGGGTGATATTCGAGGTGGGTGCGTAAGGTCTGTACCATTTGATACTTCAGGTGCTCCGTAATTTATTCGGCGCCTTTCCCTTCCTTCATCAAACAACATGCAAACGCTGGATTGAAATACATTTTCTGTAGGAGCTGCAGAAGGCTGCGAAGCACCTTGTCCTGACAGACCGTGATCGCAGCCTTCGGCAGCTCCTACAAGTCCTATGTTCACCGCGAGACAGCGCGGCGCCTGGACGACGTATAAATCAATAGCACACCTGTGCTATCGAAAATCATCTGCAGGTCAATTACTGTTTTTCAACTGAACCAGATTGCAGGTTCATTGAATAGAGTCATTGCCATGCTACGTACCACGGCGTTTTCTTCGCTGATGCTCACAGCGTTTGCTTCGGCATTTGCCCAGACGGCTTGCCCGGGCGGCGTCGCTCCCGGTAGCCCTCAGTGCGGGCCGGACTCGGGGACATCAAGAGCCGATTCTGCCCCTGCCCGTCCGACCGGCGAATGGATAAAAACCTGGGGCGCGATTGCAATGTCTAAATCCACAGGCGAAGTAGGAACCGTTGTTGGCAAACTATCCGAGGGCGATGCGAAGATCTCTGCCATCAAACAATGTGCAAAGGGCGGAGCAAATGATTGTGCCGTTCAGCTGTTTTATCGGAATCAATGCGCTGCGCTCGCTGCGTCTCAGGTGGACACTTTTTTCCAGTCGTCTCCAATCCAACAGCTTGCAGAGAGTGGCGTGAAAAAGGTGTGTGATGAGAGTGGTGGAGGGACATGCAAGGTCTTGTACTCAGAGTGTACCGAACCGCTGTTCAGAAAATACTGAAGTCGGAACCGGCTTATCCTCGGTCACCGATGTTCATCGCGAGTTTCATTCCCCTTGAATAACCGTTATTTCACGCAGAGCGCAATGTTCGTGCGCGCAGCATGGATCACGCTCAAATAATCGTCGACGACGGCAGGTGACATGTCCTGGGTAATTGCATCATCTGCCATCGCAGCATCCTGGCGATATTTCGACAGCGTCGCCAGGCATCCAGCTTTATCCTTCAATTTGTACTGCGTGAGCGCATAGTCATTGCGCAGACCGCCCTCATCCATCAATCCCATTGTGCCGAGGCACTCACGATAAACAGGCGCCAGGGTCGTCTCGGCCTGGGCGTATTTTTTCTCGTCGTAGAGCTTTTTGAACAGTCGGCGCGTCTTGTCCAGCGCGGGTTGAGCGCAGAAGGCCGGCACATAGCGGTAATCACCTTCGAAACTGCCATTGCTGCCGCAATACTCGCGACACTGCTCTTTTGTAGAGGTACTCACCACTAACCCGTTGGGCGCGATGGTCAGTTCCAGTGAACATTGGCTCGGGGCATCGCCTTCGTAAACTACCGCGCTTCCTCCCGGATTCAACCGGCCGGAAAACGTGCAGCCACTACCGGCGTTTTCGGTGTCCAGTGAGAAAGTCTGGCTACCCTTCACTCCAGCGGAGCCAATGACCAGTTGCCCCCAACCACCCTCAGTCGCATAAGTGCCCGCTTTTAGCGGTGATTGTTGCGCCATGGTTGATGCAGGCAACATCAAAGAGGTAAAACAAAAAGCAGCACAGCAAATATTAATAGCTCGCTTCATCGCTACGCCCTTATGGAGGATTGAGCCCATTTACTGCCACCGCGGATAATATGCATAGGGACCTGAAACTGCCCCACTGCGTAAATAAACAACATCGAGTTTGGCGCTCCGCAACGTTTCGACAGGCGCACATGACACTTCCTGGCTCTTGGTGAGCGCCGTTTTTTTCTAGTAACCAACTTACGGACTGCAGTCGATAAATCAATAGCACACCTGTGCTATCGAAAATCATCAGCAGGTCAATTACTGTTTCCCGCTGGACAGGTATTTAAAGGTTCGTCGAGGTCGAGTGATCAATATGATTCGTGCCACGTTATTTTCACTGTTGGTACTCGCTGTCTCTACTCCGGCCTTTTCGCAGACGGCTTGCCCAAGCGGCGTCGCCCCTGGCAGCCCTCAGTGCGGACCTGACTCGGGGACCTCACGAGCGAACTCCGCGCCTTCACGGCCAACCGGGGAATGGATTAAAACCTGGGGAGCGATTTCTGGATCGGATAGTCGTGGGGAAGCATGGACTTCCATTGGACGACTGTCGAAAGCTGAAGCTGAAGAGCAAGCGCTTGACCAATGCAAGGCCGCCGGAGCGTCGGACTGCATTGTGACGTTAGCGTATCAAAATCAGTGCGTATCGATGGCCTCCCCTCCTGGTTCCGGGCGCAGCGCTACTAACAGTGCAAAGAGCAAAGAAATTGCCAATCAAGACGCGCTGGCTAAGTGTCAGGAAGTAAATGGGCAAGCCTGTGAAGTTATCTATAGCGCATGCACAGATCCGATATTTAAAAAGTTCTGATGATCATGGCAGCCGTGACAGTACATAACAGCCCCAAAGCAAACGAGTTCTACACGCTGATGCCCGACATCCGCAGTAACTGGGGGCCCTACGGCGTCATCTTTTCGAATGAACGCGAGTTACTGACACCGCCGCGCCGTATCCTGCGGCCCCCTGAAGGCGGTTTCCCGCCGCTACGCCAGACACCGCAGCTTGAATATGACCCCAGGAAAGGCAAAATGCCGCGCGACTTTGAAGGCATATTCAGCGGCTACTGGCTGGTTTCAGAGCGGCTGAAGAAGGTGTTCGAGGAGATAGATCCATTGGCCTTTGAGTTTGCCGAATGCACATTCCATTTGCCTGATGGCTCGAGGGGGCCCACTCATTTCCTTTGTGACGTTGTACGCGTCCTCGATGCGGTGGATGAAAAAGCTTCCAGGTTAAACGTCGAGATCAGCGATGAATTCTTGAATGGAAAGTTCTATAACTTCTGCGGCGGTGCGAGGCTCGCTTTCCATCAAAGCGTCGTCGGTTCGGCGCACATTTTCCGCGTCCCCTACTCCGGCCGTCTGGTTGTCTGCGATAAAGCATTTCGGGATGCGGTTCGGCAGGCCGGGATTGGCGCCAAGAGTCACTCTGACGGGCTGTGGTTCGAAGATGCTGCCAATCTGTAGGCCGAAGCAAACACTCGTGGCTGGTACAAATCTTGTGGCCCCCGGTGTCCATGGCACCACACTGTCGTACAGCAAACGGAGACTTGTAGGAGCGCGCTTGCCCGCGATGGCATCTGGTCAGGCAACGCATTTTTCGCTGATGCACCGAATCGCGGGCAAGCGCGCTACTACGCATAAAATCAATCCAAATCAGTTACTTATAATTGTTAATCAGGGGAAATTCATCCGCAAACAGGCTGGTGCATTCACAGCATCCTTATCATCAGGACTGCCGACTTCCCGGATAAATCCGCTCCGATAAACGCGCCATGACTAATTCACGCTGAGGAGTCAACAATGCAATTGCACCCTTCGTTGAAGTCCTTGATACCGGAATGCAGGCAATGGCTTGATCGGGCCCGGACCTCGGGCGATATCGACCGCTACACAAGCGCCGTGGAAGAACATCTCGCAGTTGCCGGCCGCCTTAGCCCCAAGGCCGGGACACAGCTTGGACGAATCAGCCACTTTTGGAGCGTCGCCGCCTGCGACGCCTACTTTCGGGCGGATCTGGATGAACTTGCCTGTTTTTTCAGCTGGACGATTGAAAGCCGTGCGCTGGTGCTGCGCTGGGATGCGGTACACAGTCAGCTGCGTCCACAGCTTGGCAACTGGCCCCAGGAGTACTCAGACAGCCTGCGTGCTGCAGGCCCCACAGTCTTGTCTCAGTGGGATACAGGCAAGACCGGCGCGCAGCGCTTTCTGGAAATGGCGGAGAAAGATGCACGGCTCAATCTGTTCCCTCAGTCACGTCGAATCGCCCACAACACCCACGATGTGTTTTTAACGTTTCTGTTCTGCGACGCCTATGCACTGTCGACCCTGTTTGCACCACGCAAGCCCTTGATAACTGTGTATCAGGAGCTACTGGATAACTGGAAGACCCAGGACCAGAACACTTTTGCGCACCACATGAGCCAGGCCGCTGAATTCCATATCAGTCGGAGTAAGTACAGTACGGGTTCGAAATCTTACGAATTCGACTACGACTTTGATCGCGTCTTCCCGATCGAATTACTGGCCGTCCTTGCGCTTCGACGTCGGGACAACCTTGCGGATTTTCCAACGGGTCACGTGCTGATTGATGGGCCGTGGTCGGTGATAAAGGAACTGCCTTGCGCTACGCCGCACCCTCTTATCGCGGCTGTTCTGAAACGCGTAAAGAGTGGCTATCCGCAATTTCTCTGACCGAAGACTCGGCAGACTCTGGCAAGAGAAGCGCAAATGACTACCAGGCAATTACCGGAAAAAGAACAGTTCTATGTCCTGCAGAGTGATCCGCGCGGCGGTGGGCCCGGTACGGACGTTGAGATCGACAACCTGGATGCACTTTTAACGCCTCCTAGCCGCATTCTCAGGCCTGTAAACGGAGGATTTCCTGCACTGCCAGAGGTGCCGCATTTGGTGCATGCCAACAAGTCAAAGCGAATGCCTCGTGATCTTGAAGGTGGATTCAGCGGTTACTGGCTGGTTTCCCAGCGTCTGAAGCAGGTCTTCGAATCCATAGATCCAGATGGATTCGAGTTTCTGGCCTGTGACTACACGCTGCCAGATGGTTCAAATGGCCCGCCGCATTACCTCTGTGACGTTGTACGCATGATCGCGGCATTAGACGAAGAAAAATCTACTTACCAGGTTCGCACAGGTCATGAATTCGAGACTGGAAAGCCGTTCAGGATAATGACCTTTGCTGGCGGCGCACATCTCGCCTTCAAAAAGGATCTTGTGGGTTCTGCCCATGTATTCCGCATGGCCGAGAAGAAATCGTCAGTCATTTGTGATCGCGTGATGTACACCGCGATCAGGAAAGCCGGTATTGGCGTCAAGCCAAGTTCTGGAGGTCTTTTATGGCGGGACGCTGCCGATGTGTAAAGGTACGTCCAGTCTGAATGTCTTAATAACATACTCGTTAAAACCGAACCTATAGTACGGGTGTGCTATTGGAAAAATGCCCTGCCCCTGTAACTTACAGATGATCATCGCAGGATTACTTTTCCACGACTTTTTGATCAGGCACGAGAGCACAGAGGCTTTTCAATTGACGCTAGATACCGTTCACAACCGTTTGCCCGTGGGCTGGAAAAATCAACTGCTGCGAGTCGCGTTCATCACAGTGGCGGCGACATGCAGCTGGCAGCCGCTGAGCGCATTGGCCGGGTCTGTGGCCCCGGCCAATTCCGCCTCTACTCTGCCTGTCGATAACACCGAAGCCTCACTGAACCTTGATGAGCGCAAGCTGATTCAGGAAGGACTGATCTGGGGCGGTTTTTATCAAGGCCCTATTAACGGCAACTTTGACAAAGACACCCGCTACGCCATTGCAGCTATTCAGCAACAGTATAAACAGCCCGGCACCGGTCTACTGAACGCCGACCTGGCCATGCATCTGGGTGGTTCAGCGCTGAATAAGCGAACAGCATTCGGCTGGACCACCGGGACTGAACCCAAGACCGGGGTAAGACTGGGTTACCCCGCAAAGCTACTCACTGTGCTCACCAGCCCAAACGCCAATACCGTGAATCTGAATACTGAGGACAGCAGTGTTTCATTGCGGGTTGAGCGGATGGTCAATATGAAGCCCGGCCAGATTGATAAGATCTACAACAACCTCGCCAGCGACCACAAGTCCACTGTTACGTACAACGCCAGGCATGCTGACTCATTCGTCACAGCGGGCTCCCGTGGTCCACTCAAGTTCTTGCGTCACTATACGCAACGCGGGAATGAGATTCGTGCATTCGACCTCGTATGGCTCGGCGAGCGAGATGCAGATATGAAAGCCCTCGCGATATTGATTTCCAACAGCTTCGACCCGTTCAATACTTCCGGCCCGCAAAAAGAGGCGCAATACCCTTACCTCTCCAGCCTCGCCCGAGCGGCAAATAACGAATCGGCTGGCGACAAACCAAATGCCGTGCCCGCTCAGTAGAGCTATGCGCCAGAAGCCAGACTTGAGAAATGAAGCCAGTCTTCCAGACGGTTCATTTGCATGAGACTTCCACTGGCCCTCGTTGGCGCTGTCTGTCTGGTCGCGGACATATCCATCGTGAGTGCGAGCGAAACAAGCGCCGTGACCAATGAGCAGGGATGCATCAGGCAGCGCGGCGGTCCACAGGATCCCGGCACGGTGCCGCCGCCCGTCATGGATGCCTGCGTGGGCCCCTACTCTCTGCGCATTCCCGCCAACTATTTCGATGACCAGATGGGACCGAACTTTGATGGCAGCTTTGGGTTGTATCTCGAATACCCGGACCTGACGCCCTTCGCGCCAGGCGAACGAACACACCTGACACTGGATGTGGCCACGCGCACGGTGAACATTGGTTATGTCTACCTCGACCGGGTAAGCGCCGAGGCGTTTATGCGACGACAAACCGTGCCAGACGGTTCTGGCGAAGATGCGCCCGAAATGGATATCCAGACGCGTATCAAAGGCAAGGAGGTCGATGGGCTTACACCTTATTACGCCGATGTTGCTAAGTATCGCGCGCACTATCTGGCGAAGGGACTGAAGCCATCCAACTCCATCATGGACGCCAGCTATTACATGGACTGGTACGTGGCGCGCGATACGCGAGGTCAAATCGAGACGATCATCAAGTGCACATCGCGCGAAGTCCAAGAGTCCGGCGTGGAATATCGTGACGGCAAGCTGATACGCAGCAAGGAGCGCCAGTTACCCGAGTGTGAGCACACGTTTGTCATGCCCGGGACGAAGGTGGCCGTGAAGATCAACTATGTGCGCTTCGCGCTCAAGGACTGGAAGAAGATTCAAGACCGCGCACGGAGCGCACTGCAGGAATTATCTCGTGATGCTGGTTTGACCCGCCGTTAATGAAGAAACCGAGGTTGTGCTGTTGCAAGACATCATCCACAAGCAACTTGAGGAGATCGGGTCATGACCCAGTCGTATTCACCAAACCCGGCCTGCTTATCGATAAAAACTACGTCTACGCGCGCGATGAAGCTTATCTTTGCGCTGAGCCTTGCAGGGCTATCGCATTGCGCTTTGGCTGCCAGTTTCGATTGCAACAAGGCCTCGACCGATACGGAAAAGCTGATCTGTAGCGATGCCGAGACATCCGCGCTGGATGGCAAACTGCAGCAAGCCTATAAGACGGCACTGGCTGCGACCGATGCGTATGGCAAGAAAGCGCTGGCTAAAGAACAACGCAACTGGATCACTTACAGTCGTGGCCTTTGCCAGGATACGACCTGCCTGCAACAGGCATATACCTCTCGCATCGCCATGCTGGCGCGTAATGAGAAAAATATACTCGACGGTGAGGCTTACCCGGACTGCAAGCTGCCGGGCGAAGCCAACCAGACCGCCAGTAGCGAATGCGTAAATGTGATGCCTGTCCGAGATCCCGACTCCCGGATCGACTCATTCAACCAGTCGCTGAAACAGCGCAAGCAAAACGGCCAGGTGATTGGTTGCAGCCGACTGATTGATCTGCCGGTGGGTGTAGCCGGAGGTAATCACAGTTTTGGCGGCCTCTGCGTCCTGCAGGAAGGTGCGCAGCGCAAAACCGTGATGATCTGTAACGACGATATGTTTGGCCATTTCCAGGTACAGCCGTCCACTTTGCAGGACGTTTCAGACAAGCGCCTCATCGATTTCACCTATGCGCAATGCTATGGCGGTTAATGCGCACCGTTATCTAAATCCAATAATCCACTCTGATAGTCAGTTACTGCCACAGGATTAAAAAGATGGGATTTAAAGTTCACTTGGTGAGTATTTCGCTGCTGTTATTCAGCCTGCAAGCCGGAGCGCAGACAAGGTGCCCTATGGGCGTTCAGGCGGGCAGCATTCAATGCATTCCGGATGACCCGCAGACCAGTCAAAGTGCACCTCCCCGCATGACCGGCGAATGGATAAAAACATGGGGAGCAGTTGCAGGTTCGGATGCAACTGGCGAGTCCGGAGCGGTGGTCGGCAAGTTAACCGAAGAGGAAGCGAGGTCGGTAGCCCTGCATCGATGCGCTCTAGGAGGAGCCACTGACTGCAAGGTGAACCTGGCCTATAAAAACCAGTGTGTCGCACTGATCTCCAGTGAAATCAATAGCGTCGTACAAGGCTCCGTTTCGGAACAGAGAGCGATTGATTTGGCGATGGCCAGTTGTAAAGAAGATAGCGGTGGCCGTGAATGCAAGGTCCTGTACACCGCCTGCTCTGATCCGATTTTTCGCAAATATTAAGCTTTTTGTGTCGAGTGTGAGCTAACTAAGGAGGTTTACGGTCAGCGCACGCCAGCTTCTTCAAGGCATGGCAACGCTGACCTGGCGTTATCTGTCACTGACTTGGAGCGTTAGTCCCAGGCGCCCAAAACGCTCTATAGGTGAACTCCGGCAACGTAGTCGCGAGCTCCGGTCGACCTATTTTGACCATGCCGTTGGTTCGCCGAGTGCTTGCCTTACAGACGAAATCATAGGGCCGCTCCAGCATGGTGCGGGCAACCGGTTCCCACTGAGTACTGGTCGGTCCCTGGGTGACGTCGCCCGAACGCAGTTTGGAATTCGATTCGTCTACACTGTACAGTCCAGCCTTACACTGAAAGGCAATCCTGTACAGGGTGAAGAGAGGTTTGTCCTTATCTTCGAACACATAAACAACATCCACTGAACGAGTGGGCTCAGCACCTGATTTCGAAGGACTGTCCGCGACGGAAAGAGCATCGGCATAAATGACTTGCCGTTTCGGCTGGTCCCCACTTCCGAAGATTAGCCACCAGTCAGGCATTGCGGCAACTGCCGCGCCTGGGGCGATGACGAGCGGGGACAGGACGGCGAGAACCAAAGCGTATTTATGCACCAGCGTTTACTCCCGGAGTTGCTGACAATAAGAATCGAACAAACTTTTAATTGACGTTAATGATCGCATACCCTCTTTAGCGTTCAATAGCACACCTGTACTATTCACCACGACAACTCCGGGACCTAGAGTCAAGGTCTCGAACATGCCATTGCAGGATTGAAAAGATGCTCAAAAACCTGTTCAACAGCCTTTTCAATCGTCCGCTGACAAAAGATCAGTTCGCCGAACACCTCATCGAGGCTGCGCGGGAAAAAGGCTTTACCGGCCCTCTCGAATACCGTCCGGAAGAATTCAGAATCGAGCATGGGGATAACAGCTACCTGAATCTTCACAATGCGTTTGACGAGTATCAGAACGCTGATAAAACCGAAAAGCCTCAAATAGTGGCCAGGTATGTGACGGCGTTTATCCATGCCAGCTCCGCCCCCTCAGCATCGTCCCGGACTTTCGAAGACACCAGAGCCCTGTTGCGGCCGGTTATTCGTAACCTGGCGACGTATGAAGAAATTCGCCTGAATCAGATCCGCTCTAAAGGCTGGGATGCCCCGTTCGAAATAGCCCAGCGGACCTTTGGCAAAGATTGCGCTTTACTGCTCGCAGTCGACTACCCCGATTCGCTATCAACTTTGTTCAGCGGTATCCCTGATGACTGGGGAATCACGCTGGACGAAGCATTATCGATTGCAATTCGAAACCTGCGTGACGAGACCGAGGACCGCTTCGAAGAAGTCGCGCCGGGACTTCATGTCGGTCGTTGGAATGACGGTTATGACATCAGTCGGGTACTGCTGCCTGACGTTTTGCAGCGAATCCCCTTGCAGGGACAGCCCGTTTTCATGGTGCCTACACGCGATGTTTTGTTGGTGGCCGGCGACAAGGATGAGCACGGAATTCGCCACATGATTGAGGTCTGCTTTCAGGTAATCGAAACCGGGTGCGCCGTTTCCAGCCAGTTATATACGTATCAGGACGAAAATGTCGTCACGTTCTTGCCTCAGGACGAGGACAGCCAGGCCCGTCTCGCCACACTGGAACGGATGCTTCTTCAGGGTGAGTACGATTCACAAAAGACGCTTCTTGATGCGCTCCATGAGGAACAGCAGGAGGATGTGTTCGTTGCGTCTTACTTGCTTTACAAATCGGATGAGTCCGGCGAAAGCACTTTTTCCATCTGTAGCTGGGCAGAAAACGTCATCACGCTGCTGCCCAAAACAGACCGGGTTTCGCTTGTGCAACCTCTGCAGGATGGAACAACCCATACGCGGATTGTGGAATGGGACGAACTTGAAAGCCGGTTCGGCGAGTTGATGAAGCCCGTGACGCTCTACCCGGTCAGGTACCGGGTCGATGGATTCCCGACGACCGAGCAGCTCGGCCAACTGCCATAAATGATCAGGCCATCAGCATTACAAACCACTGCCACGGTGTCAGCTTCGTCACCATCATCAACACCACGACGAACATGCCGAGAAAACCGCAAACACCCATCCAGAACCATTTCTGGTAGAGGTTATGGTATCGATCATCCAGTAACAGACCCTGTTCAACCGCGCTCAATGCCAGCCCATGCATCCTCTTTTGCAGGACGAGGACCGGCAGCCAGAGGGCACCTACGCCAATGAAGATCGCCACCGAAATCATCAACCAGGGTGAAGTCATCGGCAGCCCCGCAAGCGTCACCAACAGGTAGCCCGTACCAAGCTGAAGAAAGCCTGCGGGCGTGGTAATCCAGGTATCGAACCGCACCACCATCGCACAGACATGAGCGATGACTTGTGGGTTGCGAGTGCGACTGGCTGCGATCAGATAAAGAAACGAGCCCATACCGAATCCGAAAAGGAAGATCGCCGCGATCACATGCAAATACTTCATCGCCAGATAAAGCATCGATCAACCTTTCTCATCCGAGAACCGTACGGCCAGCTGTATATTCTGCGGATCGTTCATGGCTGCCAGATACTCTTCAACGCTGACCTCCCCCACACAGGGTCGGGCGCCTGGCTGCGGGCGATACTGCTGAGCGACTTTCGCCATCAGCGCTACCGCAGCACAACTGGGAATCTCCGGACCTTTGTCGTTGTCCGCCGTTAACTGGGCATTCATGCTCAGGGCTTTACCGTCCAAACCGACACCCTCGACATCGATGTACATGGCACTAAGGCCGTCACCGAAGCGCTCGAACAGCGTTCCCCAGCGATGCAGTCGTGCGGCCCATCCCATCCGGTCCTTGACCAGCCCTGCGCGTAAGCCGGCCGCCAGCAGGTAATTGGCTACGCCCCCAAGCTTGAGGCCCGAGCCAGCTTTGAAACTCAGGGTGTGCGCGCCATAACGGCTGCCAAAAATGTCGATATCCGGCACGTCGACGTTAGCCAGCACGCGCGTCCCCAGATGCTGCATTTTGCGTAATGTCAGATCCTGCCAACCCGAAACTTCGTGGACTTTACAGCCTCGCAGTTGTTTGATCGGCTTGCCAGCGTAAGCGAGTACACCTTCAACGGTGGACAATCCGGGCATTTTTGCCGAGGAAGAGATGCCATGTTCAATGACATCAATACGGCTGAAGCGGTGACGGTACTGGTCAATGATGGCTGATGACAGCGTAGGCACCGAGCTGCAGCCGCTGAGCAGGGTTACACCTGCCTGTCTGGCTGCTGCGTCGAGAATGCCGATACCGTTGACGAAAGCTCGGCAGTCCGCCAGGTCACAGTAGTTGACCCCGGCCTCGATACACGCCTGGGCCACAGCATAGGACTGCCCCTGAAATGGACCGCCTGTATGGATGACCCATTGGATATCCAGCGCGCGCAATGCCGAACCGAACTCTGCGCCCATGGCATTACCACACCAGTTCTCACATATGACGCCCGATTGGCCTTGCAGCGTACTGACACTCTCAGCCAGCCTTTCAGGGTTGCGCCCTGCAATCACAAGTACAACGTTGGGCATGTTGATCAGGTGTCGGCAAACAATTGTGCCGAAATTTCCATACCCGCCAACCACCATGACTCTCAACGACATCCAATGCTTCCCTGTCTTAAATACTGTTCACGTTAACATTCGCCGCTAAGTTGATCAGGCCCGTTCCACAGGTTTCTCACACATTGACAGCAGTGTCAGGCGCAGTTCCGAAGGTCTCAGCGGTTTTGACAGCACAGAGATGTCCCGTGCCTGCGATGCCTCCTGGACCATGTCCACTTCTCGGCCGGTGACAATCAGCGCGGGAACATCCCAGCCCCGAGCCATGCGGATGCTGTCGATGCAATCGAGACCGTTGGCTTTCGTACCCAGATCGTAATCGGCCACGATAATGTCGCAGTTGGTACTCAACCCTTCCGCCGAACTGGCGGTCTGTACGTCGCAGCCCCAGCGCTCAAGCAAAGCTGCGGTGGCCATGAGGACGTTGTTGTCGTCCTCCACCAGGCAAATTTTAACGCCCTTGAGCAGGCTGTGCCCCAGTGTTTTTTTGCGCGGTTGCTGCACGGGCGCAGCGACTTCTTCGAGACCGTGAATGGTCACGCTCGTACCACGGTTCACTCTGGATTTAATCTGAATCTGCACGCCGATGATCTGGCTGAGTCGCTTGACAATGGACAGGCCTAATCCCACGCCTTCTACATCCTTGTCGCGCTCGTGGCGTATTCGATAAAACTCATCCCAGACGTTGGGGAGATGCTCGGCGGCGATCCCCGGCCCTTGATCATGGACACTGATCGACAGCGCTCCCTTATGGCTGCGCACGCCGATCAGTACCGGATGGTTTGGTGCGTATTTGAGTGCGTTGGACAGTATGTTCTGAACCATGGTGGCAAGGAGCGTGGCGTCCACCCTCACCCACCGGTTACAAGGCCGGATTCTGAGTTCGACACCGGCCCAGCGCGCGGCGGCGATATTCTGCTGGGCGATTTCGCCGAGCATTTCGCCCAGATTGACCACGTCTGATTTGGCCGACACCTTGCCGCTGTCCAGTGTGTAGATGTCAAGGATCGAGCGGAATAGTTGTGCCACGTTGTGCAGTGACCGATCGATATTGTCCACCAGCTTGCGCTCGTAATCCCCGAGCGGGCTTGAACGCAGGCAGGCAGTGAACATGCCGATGGAGTGAATGGGCTGACGCAGGTCGTGGCTGGCCTGGGCGAGAAAACGTTCTTTCTCCTGATTGGCAACGGTGGCCTGCTCCGACGCCTGGCGCGTCCTGACCAGCAAGATATGGGCGTAGCCCGGCACTAGAATGGTGACAGCAACCAGCATCAGGACCATGAACGGCTGGGCCTGCCAGTACGGAGTCAACTGATAAATAATCAGGATCGCCAACAGTGCCAGAGACGCAGCAATCGCCAGATAGCGCGAGCCGTAGCGCATGCCGTTGCCCAGCGTGACCCAGACCATCACACTGAAGATCGGCAGCGTCGCCTCTCCGCCCACCACCAACCCTACTGAAATCCCGGTGTAATCGTGCACCATGCCGAATATCCGACGTGCAGGGAATACGCCAGGCCGGGTGATAATGTATTGCCGCAAGATAAACGAAACCACCAGAAAACCGGCGTAGTAAGCAATGATCGGCTCATACTGCGCGACATCGTATCCCGGCAAAAAACCTATCAACGATACATAAGTGATCGCCACCGTTGCCACGGTCAATCTCAGCGTGGCCTGATCCAGTTCAGCGTTTTTCCGGTCTGTCATGAGTAACCCTGCCGTTAGTCTGGCGGTGATGCGCGGTCTTGCTTCGTACAAGTTTAAAGATGAGGCATGGAAGATTCATACAGCAAGTCGCAGAACCGGATTTATTTTCCCTGATGAGCCTTGCCAAAATGGATCTCGAGTGGCACTGGGGGCGTATCGTCAAGACTTCCTTGCCGCTGCACAGTCACCTGATAATGCCCCGTCTCAAGTTTTCTCTTAACCAGGTCGGCATTGAGATAGTTGCCTGCCCATGAGTCTAATTTAGGATGCATGACCTGCTCGTTCAGCATCTCAATACCGCTCTCGATTTCTTGAATGCGGACTTGAAACACTAACGCAGATCCGGGCTCGCGCCATGTGTCGTTCTCACGGGTGTCACCTCCCGCCAACGCCCAGGCTTTTTTCCGTTCGATGCCGTCGCGGTAGGGATACTGCAGCGCCACGGCATAACGATCGGGTTCCGTCACCCATACCTCAAGGTTTGTTGTACTGGCTGGGCCCTGCATGTCCAATGGCACGCTATACCTTGGCGTGCGATCTGGCGTGAACTGTGTAAGCAGGAATACGACGAAAAGCACGATGATCCCGGATACGACTGCCAGAATCCCGAGCGCACCGGCCAGCAGTGTTCTAAGCAAGGAAAGCCTCCCGGCGCAAACGCGCGTTGCAATACTTAAGGATTGAGAAAGTTGGAGTCAACACACCCAGGCGGGTGATCGCTGTTATTGTCCAGACACTGCACCAGTGGGTAGCCACCCGGCAGGAGATTACTTCGTCGAAAATCAAAACCTGATGGTAGATGCTTAAAGGTTATTGCTCGCGACCTCTTTCAGGCAATAGCACATCTGTACTATAGGCAGTTTTGGAACAGCCCCCTTAAGCTATCGCCATAAACGAAATCCGCCCCACCGTTAAAAGTATGCGTCGCCCGGTCACTCCACATGGCAAGTAACCTGCCATTGCTGTCGCCCCCGCGCGCGAAGAATTAATACCACTCTATTTTCAGATCAGAGGTAACAGGCATGGGTACTTATTGCCAACTGGCAAAATTCAAAGGTTTGGCGACCGCAGCCATGTTAATGGCCGCGTTAACGGCGTGTTCAAGTGGTATCGGGAGTTCAATTCCTGGGCTGGATTCTCTGACGGGCGAGGGAAAATACGCGCCGGAGTTTATTAAAACCAACATTATCGTTGGCAAATCAACAAAACAACAAATTCGAGAAAAATTCGGCACCCCCACAAACGCGACTGACGACTTAGGCAACAACTCCTCGGAATGGCTGTATGATCGTGAAGATACACAGATCGGCAAGCTCGCAGACATGGCGTATAAGTACACCAGCCGTTACTCGGGCGGCAACTCTGCAAGCAGTACGATCATTGGTGGGCAAATCAAGGCGGGTGAAGCTCAGGAAATAATGACTGACGCCGGCACGGTCACAGGTAGCAACACTCCGGGCCAAAAAGTGAACATCAAAAAACTGTATATCGAGTTCAGGGGAGACGTAGTGCGCGACTTCAGAACTTACTAAGGAATTACCGATGCCTTTTTAAATATTTCAAGGCATCGGTTTCCTCACGGGCAAATCTCTCTCAGAGCGTTCGTCAGAACCGGTAAGTAGCCCCTACCCCAAACAAGTTGGCGTCGCTTTGATAAGTCGCACTGTAACTCGCCAACGCATTGGAGCGACTGACATCAACGCTTTCTTCTTTGAGGTAGGAATAAGCAAGGTCAATCGTTAATTGCGGCGTCACGTTATAACCGACACCGATGCTGAATATCTGCCGATCACCGGTCGGCGTGCGCGGCGAACGATTGGTGTTGCTGGTCGGCGATTGATCGAGTGTCAAACCGGCGCGCACGACCCATTGCGGATTCAACTGGTAAGCCGTGCCGATGGCATAAGCCCAGGTGTCATGCCAGTTCAGGCCCTCCTGAATGGAGCCAGTCAAGGCCGAAGCCAACGCACCACCCTGCGCTGCCGAGATCGGCTGATTACGCAGACTCAGGTCCTGCATGCTGCTCCAGCCCGTCCAGGTCGCGCTGGCGAAGACTTTCCAGGCGTCGGTCACTTCCTGGGTAACCGAAAGATCGTAGGACTCAGGTGTGGTCACTTTCAGCGTGCAGTCATAACGGTTGCTGGCCAGTATTTGTGGAGGCGTTCCTGCACCGGTGGCGACCTGAGTGTGGCAGTCCAGTTTGTAGTCGACTTTGGAGTGGTAGGTCAGCCCGACCCGGGTGGTGTCGGTGGCATTGAACAACACCCCCAGATTGAAACCGACAGCCGTGTCGTCACCTTTGACCTTGACGTTGGTGTCAGGAATGGCCGGATTCAGTGTGACGTCGGACTCAAGCGTGCCAGCAATCCGGTTGAAGGTAGGCCCGAAGCCGATCGACAATCTGTCGTTAAAGGCGTAGCTAACGGTGGGCTGCAGCGTGATGACCTTGATGTCGCTCTTGCTGGCGAACATCCGTCCCTGAAAGCCGTTTTCGTAATCAGTCGACAGGCCAAACGGTGCATAGACCCCAAAACCAAAGGACCAGTGTTCATCGAGCTTTTGCGTATAGAAGCCGAATGGCACCGTGCTGAACGGCACCATATCGCCGTCGTTGCTGCCAGTGGAACGGCCGCTGACATTGCTGATGTCCGTGGAGGCGTCGATGAACGTGGCGCCTGCGGTAATCTGCGTGCCTTCAAGGCGCGCCATGCCCGCCGGATTCCCGTACACAGTACCTGCGTCATTGGCGGCCGATGCCCGCCCCGCCTGACCGCTCCCCATGGAACTGATGCTTTGTTCGGTACGGGCGAAGCCGCCAGCAAGAACCTGTGTGGATACAAATGCAACGGCGAGGCCAAGGGTTGTCTTGAGCATGGTCATTTCTTTCTTCAGAACCCGTTATTGAAAAGTGCCGGGGAAGATCATCAACGATGCCTTCTCTTCCAACATGAATCGGCGCGAGGCCGAGGCGAGTCCGTTCACACAACAATCCGATAAATCAAACACTCAGTTTCATGGCGAGTTATTGCGAGGTGGTGACGACTTTTATCGTTTCGTTAGTCACGTCCGGCAATCCACCATGGGCTGAAACAAAAGTTTTTATGAGTCGCCCGCGGTACTGCCCGGCCGACGCAAACCAACTCTCGATGACAGCCAGATTTCGCCCATCCTTGCTGGAAGCGAGTCCCGAGGAAATCTCATTGGTGAACTTGCAGGCATCAAAGGTGCCCAGCGGAGTCGTTATTGTTTCTCGCCCGACATAGGTGTGCTTTTCAGTGATCTCGTACTCGACACCAGGCCCGGCCGTGACGGTTTTGCTGCGATAGCTGACCGTGACGGTTTGCCCCGGCTGCAGATCAATCGGGACGGCTGGTGGCGGCTCGTTGTAGGTGGCGACCAGCGAAGCACCGCTGCCGTGCTGGTTGCCGTATCTGATGAGCTTGCCATCCACCAGGTCGACGAAGGCGTACCCGGTAAAAACCGGGGCGTTATTAATCAGCGTGGTTTGTGCCTGCATCAGCGGATTGGCGCCGGCAAATGACTGACGGCCGAGTGTTTCGGTTTTGTTGTGCCCTGGCACTGCGGGCGCGTTGCTGATCCGCGTTTGAGTTTCGACCACCGAGCCTTGACGGAAGTCGGTCTCGGCAACGCAAGTGCCTGACGACTTATCGCTGGCAGCCGCTGAGCCTGCAAATACCCCGCTCCAGGCCACAACCACCAAAACTGCCAAGCGCGTTGCTTGTTTTGGATAACGACGTTTCAAACTGATTTCACCCATGGACAGTCTCTTCACCGCTACAACCGCCCCACGCCTGCACTCGCAGCACAAATCATGGGCTGCGTCGACGTAAAGACAAACCACGGACGATATCAGTCGCTGAAAACGTGCTCAATAGCACATATGTGCTATATGGCCTTGATTTGGGTGTGGGCTTTTATTGCGCAAGATCTACTCCCCGTGTCGCTGACACCGCGCTGTCTCGCAAACATTGCGATCTGTAGGAGCTGCCGAAGGCTGCGATCGCGGTCTGCCAGGAGACAAGCTTCGCAGCCTTCGGCAGCTCCTACAGAAAACGCTTTCAATCCAGTAGTTTGCACGTTGTTTGATGAAAGCCGATTCACCAGGGTACTTCAGCCCTGAAGTCTGACTTGCGAATAAACTTAGTTAGTCCCCCACTTGTGCAGCGATCCAGTGTTACCCATCCCCATAAGGCCACAGCCTATGGTTTCGTAGTACTCGATGATGCCTTTGGAGTTAACGGTCATATTCACCCTGCAGGCCTTGTATTTGCGTTCAGCTGTATGGGTCCCTAGTATTGCTGAACGATGTTCGTCAAGCGTTGAAAACAACCTGAGCTGATCATCCGTGCCATACACCGAGATCAACCCAGGATTAAAATTGAATAAGTGACTGCCGAGATCAGTAAGGCGATTGCTTGGTGGGCTCACCCTTTTTCGAACATGAAGGCGGATTCGTCATGCCCATGGTCAGAAGGTTGCCACCGTTACATACGGTCGCACCCCGGCACACTGTCAGCTGCTTACTTATTCAGATCAGTTGGCAAGCCACGAGTCCACAACATCTGCACCGTACTTGGCTTTCCACTCTTTAAGGGTGCGGTGATTGCCCCCTTTCGTTTCAACAACCTCGCCGGTTTCAGGATTCTTGAACACCTTGATCACTCGTGCTCTGCGGGTTTTGCGCTCGGCGACGGGCTTGTCAGCCTTGACACGGGGAGCTGCAGCATGGGGATCAAGCACCGCCACCACATTTTTCAGGCTGAATCCGTAATCAGCCAACAGGTTGCGCAATCTTGTTTCGAATTCGATCTCTTTCTTTAGCCCTTCATCGCCTTTCAGCGCATCCAGCTCTTTAAGCTGCTCGGCCAATTTTCTTTCCAGCAAACGAAACTCTGCAAGCTTGGACATTTATAACTCCATCACGTATTGGAGGTTGGAATGGGCGGACAAACAGAAGTGTCCTGTTCGTGCGCGGAAAAGCATTCAATGTTGCGCCAGTTAGCGATGTGATCCAGGCCAGCCTCTCTACTGGCTTTTTATACGAACTGCACTTACCTGACTGAGCATGCTTTCCTTGCTGAACACGAAAGTCATCACCACGGAACTGGCATCAGGGTCGACTATAGCCCGCCCCCGGTTATCCCGAACCACCACTCTGTCAGGCAGATTCTCGACAATCGTCCACGTACTGGACGGCGTAAATGCCCGGATGAGCGCCGCCTTTTGGGTATTCAGCGGAAAGAATCGCGTGACCACTTCGCTGACATCGATTTGCTCAAACCCGACCGGTTTTATCGACGCGTAAATCTCGTCAAACATGGCGTTCAGGTTTGCCTGCCGATCCCCCGAACTGGCACTCCACTCAGGACTGACTTCGGCAGAATCCTGGCTACCGGATTTACACGACGCAATCGGGTTCGGTTTACCACAATCCATGGATCGCGCCAGAGCATGATGCGAAGAGAAAGCCAGCAAAATAACTGCAACCGCGGGGTACTTCATTAAGAGGATCCTTGGTAATTCTTGACCTGATGTTTACCGGGGACATTGTTGACCGGGATTTACAGACAGCCCTCTTCCCGATAATTGCCGTCAACATAAGCCAGCGTATCGCCCGGCCCAGGCTGCCAGCGGACCCTGGCAGTCACTCTGCACGGTATCCATCCCTCGCGTCGTACAGCACCGTAATAACCTGCACTCTCAAACCACGTGGGCTTGAAGCCTTCCTTGTTGAGTTCACGAATGAAATCACCCGCAGGCATACCCAGAGGAAAACGGGCGCGCAGACGACTGTCAAACTCCGCAGACGCGCCGTTCCATGAAGTGGGTAATCCATCAGTCAGAAAAGATGGCGAACGCACCGAGTCCCACATCAGAACGATGAAAACTCCAATGACGACCCCTGAACCGTATAGCGCTGCATGTCGAAAAAATCTTCTAACGTTCAGTCCAGGAGCTAGTTCCATGGACAACCCCTTGATGGTTTCTGATCCTGCTCGCCTGTCATGACTCGCGTTTAGTGGTGGACTTCGAAAAGATGTAGCCAATGGCAGCAATTAATTCATTCATGCCAGGCCGTTTTCAATAGCACATGTGTGCTATTTGTTCGTGCGCGCCCTCGGTATAGCCTTTCGCATGCCACTCATGGGCATCGCTGATCTGTTAGTTATCTATGAAGGATGTTTTATGCACCATCGCTTGCTGACTACTCTGGCTCTTGCTGTAAGTGCGATCACTGCTTTCCAGGCTCAGGCGAGTGATGATGACTCCTGCGCACCGACCTGGTCGGTCAACAAGAATCAATTCAGTGTTTGCAGCAATCTCCCTTTTCTCAGCCCCAGTAACGACAGCACCGTCAACTTGCGCCTGTTACTGGCAGACTCCGGCAAACTGCCGCTAACGCCTGCGCCCTTGAGCAAAGATGACATCGCAGAAGGTTATGGTGAGGTGCCTTTCGCCTACTATCGCCTTCAACCCGCGTCTGACACTGAGAATGAAAGTACGACATCTTCGGACGGCGCAAAAAGCCAGAGCCTTGATCCATTGCTGACAAGCCTGGGAATCAAGCGCGAGCAGGCGGAGGTTGCCAGCTCGACACTGGTCGACGGTGAAGGCAGTCGTTGCCGAAGCAACAATGAACAGACGGCCGCCAACTTCATTCAGGCGCTGGTCAACACACAGGATTTATCCCCTGCTGAACGCTCTGCGCTGGGCACTAGCCGGTTGCGCATGCTCTCGGCTTGCAGTTGGGAGCGAGAGCAAGTTAAAAGCATGCTGCCTGCCGATCTGCAGTCCGCTGCAGGCAAATCTTTCGCGACCTATCTGGAGGCAGCGGGGGATTTTTACAGCGGCCGGTTCCTTGAATCCACGTCTGGCTTTACGTCGCTCGCGAATAATCCCAATCCCTGGCTGAAAGACACATCGCTGTACATGATCGGCCGCAGTGAGTTGAACCTGGCTCAGGAAAAAGCCTTCGAGTACGGCGAATTGAAGCCTGACCGGGTCGATAAAGCGGCTGCCCAACGCGCCGAGGAGGCCTTCGAGAAGTACCTTCAAACGCTCCCGTCAGGCACGTATTCCGCCACCGCCAAAGGGCTGCAGCGCCGTGTCCACTGGCTGTTACAAGACACCAACAAGCTCGCTGCCGAGTATGAAGCGCTGTTTGCCGACATCGACAAAGTCACTCAAGCCGACAGCGCAGCTTACGATGCGCTGATTCGCGAACTGGATCTGAAGCTGATCACGCCTAATAAAGCGCCTGTCAGTTCGCCGCTGATTGCGGCGGTCAATGACCTGATGTGGATGCGCGTGGGCATATCGAACACGTTGACCGAACCGGCACTGCTTCAGCAGAAAGAGATTTTTGCTCAACAGCCCGCACTGTTCAGCTACCTGCAAGCAGCGGTCGCCTTCTACACCGAAAAAAACCCGAATCGCGCGCTGCAATTGTTGCCTTCCGAGGTGCCTGACACGCTTGGCTATGTCGCGTTCAGCCAGCAAGTCTTGCGCGGCCTGGCGCTGGAGGCCATCAAGGATGACAAGACCGCACAGCAACTCTGGCTGCAATTGTTGACCAAGGCCAAATTGCCTTTGCAGCAAGAGCAACTGCAGCTCGTGTTGGCGATGAACTATGAGCGCAGCGGTCAGGTAGCCGATGCATTCCGCGCAGACTCGCCGATCAAGAACGAGAAAGTGCGGTATATCCTGCTAGCCAAATCGGCTAATGCAGATCTACTGCGTCAACAGGTTACTCAGGGGATCAGCAAAACTGAACGCGACACCGCCCTCTTCCTGCTGCTCTATAAACAATTGATGCACGGTCAGTTCGCAGCGTTTGCCAAGGACCTGAAACAACTGCCTGATCAAGTCCCTGACACCAAGCTCAGTTACAGCCTGGGCTATCAATATGATCAGGGCCAGTCACTGGCACTGTTCAAATGGAACGGTGAAAAGGCTGAGTCCGGTTACCGCTGCCCGAGCATCGCCGAGATTGCGGCGGTACTGGAGAAAAACGCAAGTGACGACCAGGGTTTGATTTGCATGGGTGAGTTCATGCTGCGTAACCATCTGGACGACTCGCCACTGAATGAAAAGCTGACTGATGGCGTGCTGGGCAGCGGTCCCTCGAGTTTCCCGGGCGAGTCGTTCTCACGGCATAACGCTTACGTAACGGTCATCAACAATCCAAAGGCCAGTCACACAGACGTCGCTTATGCGCTTTACCGCGGGATTAATTGCTATGGCCCGGCGGGTATCAATAGCTGTGGCGGAGAGGATGTAGAACCCAAAGTCCGTAAATTCTGGTTCCAGGACCTCAAGAAGGAATTTGCTGATACCCGTTGGGCCAAATCCCAACAGTATTACTGGTAAATGCGGACCCTGTTATGGCTGACCCTGGTCAGCCTGCTGCAAGTTGCTACGGCATCTGCCGCAGTCAAGGCCGACGACTATGATGCGTTCTGGCTATGGGGAGGCGTGTCATCGCAAGACGTGCTCGCCAAGGCCAAAACACTGTATGTGCTGCAAGGACAAATCAGCAGTTCACGCAGTGAGCGCCATCAACGGGTGAATTTTGTCGCGCAGGGCATGCCAGTCTCCAGGCTGCCTCAGGAAGAGCTCTGGATTGTTTATCGTGCACATACCCTGCGTTGGCCGGACTCTGTATACACGCAGTTGCTCGGACAGCTCAATCGATGGCAGCAGGCTGGTAACAACGTTGTCGGCATACAGGTCGACTTTGACGCCCGTACACGATATCTCGGCGAGTACGTGGAATTTCTGCGCGATCTACGAAAGCGCCTGCCCAAAAACTATCGGCTCAGTATCACTGGCCTGATGGACTGGAGCAGTAACGCGGACACTTCAGTCATCGGCGAGCTCAAAGGCGTGATCGATGAGGTAGTGGTTCAAACGTATCAGGGCAGGCACAGCATTCCAGACTACAAAGCCTATCTGCCGCGACTGAGTCGCCTGGGGCTGCCTTTCAAAGTAGGACTGATTCAGGGCGGTGAGTGGAACGCGCCGGCTTATCTGGAGCGCAGTGAGGGATTTTTAGGGTATGTGGTGTTTCTGCAAAACCCTCAGTGAGCACACTTACATGGCCAGATCAGGGGCGACATCGTATGCAAAGCCACATCCATCCATCCTTGAAACGCCTGGCACTGGATTGTAGTGAGTGGGTTGAACGCGCCAGGCTTGAAAGAAAACACGAGAATTTCACAGCCGCTGTCCAGGCCTACCTCGATACCGCTGGCCCACTTCACGCCAAGGCGGGACTGCATCTGGACAGCCTGGCTCATTACTACGATGTGGCCAGCTGTGACGCATTTCTTCGCAGCGACAGGCCGATGCTCAGCCGTACGCTTCAACGCGCAGCCTCCTTGCGGACACTGATGCTGCGTTGGGACGGCATGTACAGCCATATGCGTCAGGATCTGGGGAACTGGCCAAGAGAGTTTAAATACGGAATGAGGGCTGCCAGTCCGGCGATGTTTTCCTGGTGGGACCGCGCCGAGATCTGTGCCCGTCTATTTATCGAAATGGCCGAGAAAGATCAGCGCATTAACACGATGCGTGAGATGCGCAGAATAAAGCGCGGCACGAGCGACGCTTTCTTGATTGGTCTGTTTTCCCAGGCGTTCAACATCGAAACGGATTTCATGGCTCCAGAGCCGCTTGTACCCGGTTACCGGGCGCTGCTGGAGCACTGGCAAAGCGAAGATCAAGCCACCTTCACCACCGTCATGCAAGAGGCGGCAGACTTTCATATCAGCCGGAGCAAAGAAAATACAGACCGGAAAAGATATGAGTTTGACGCCACGCTGGATCGCTGCTTCCCCGCTGAGCTGCTTGCCGTTCAGGCCCTGCGTCGTCGAAAAGGTCTCCCCGATTTTACCGTGGGCCACCTCCTCATCGACACGCCCTGGAGTTTCGTGCAGGAGATGAAATCGGTGGAGCGCTACGCATTGGTGGATAACGTGGAGGCCAGATTGATTCATGACTATCCGGAATTTCGTTGAGGTCATACGCCACGAACGACGGACCTGATTAGCAGGCCATTGCAGAAGCAAAGGAAACAATCCATTGACGATACTGACTGTTGCAAGCAGTGCCTCGAAGCGCTGGAGAAATCATATGCTTCATCTGGCCTATATTTTCACAGCATCGGCGTTCCTCTGGCAGCCGCTGGGCGCACTTGCCGCGCCGACAGCACCCGCGCCTCCCTACCCCGTTCAGACTGCGGATGACATCGAAAACCTGCTCAATCTTGATGAGCGCAAAATCATTCAAGAAGGCTTGATCTGGAGCGGGGTTTATACCGGCGGGATCGATGGCAACTTTGAAAAGGACACGCGTGACGCTATTGCGGTAATCCAGAAACAGTACCAACAACCCGAAACGGGTCGGCTGAGTACTAAAATAGCCGCGCGTCTTTACCAGTTAGCCCAACACTCAAGAAATAAATTCGGCTGGGAAACCTATATCGACCCGAGGACGGGCGTGACGCTTTCCTACCCGGAGATATTACTCGCAGCATCCCCCGACCCACGCACCGGAGCGATGGGCTTCGTCTCCGACGACAAGAAAATAGTGCTTCAGATGGTCAATCAGGTTGGGGTCCAATTTGACGCTATTGACGCCCTTTATAAGCAAACGACTGAAAACTCGAAGTCAAACATCACTTATAAGCAAAAGAACGAGAACATGTTTGTCAGCGCCGGGGAGCGTGGTGCTGTTAAGCACTACAGCCGTTACGAGCAACGAGGGGATGAGATTCGTGGTTATGACCTGATTTGGTTCCGCGAGCGTGATACAGAGATGAAAATTCTATCCCCCTTGATTGCCAACAGTTTCGCATTCGGCACGCTCGGGACATCAGACCCCTTTCTTAAACCTCACGGGATAAAGTTTCCTCATTACCCGTATCTGGGGGGGCTTTCTCGGGAAATAAAAAAACAAACCGCCGGCACCAAGGCTTCACCCCTCAAACAGCAAGCCCCGGTGGAAGCGACTCCCGACGGGCTTGGGCCGCGCTTTTCGTATTCTTACGAGGAGTTCACAAGTGGGAAAGCTGTAGACGCCTATCGCGTGGCACGCAAGTCTGACTTGCTGAGAAGCAACATCGCAATCACCGCGCTGGATGGGATGTTCATGACACAGCATCCTTTGCGTTATATCGCCAGACCTTGTCGCGTGGACGCGGATTACAACCCAGAGGAATCCGCAGTTTTCCTGTGTTATGAGATGGTCGACTACCTTCTTCGCCAGGCTAACTCCCTCTACGTCAATGAGGATCCGGCATTCCGGCTTCAATACATCAAGGCCAGGCTGCAGCTTATTCTGCTGCATGCGACAGGCCACGCACTTATTGACCTGCTGAAACTGCCACCCCCTATGAACGTCGAAGAAGCTGTCGATCAACTGGTCGCCACCCTGATTCTGCTGGGTATGAAAAATGAGGACGATCCTGAAGAACTCACGCACATGCTGGCAATGAACGCGGCCGGATTCAAAGCCGATCCGTCAGTGCAGCCGGCTTACACCCGCGACTATTTTTCCGAAAACCACGCCTGGAATGAGGAACGTTATTCCAACGTGCTGTGCATGATTTATGGCAGCAACCCGAAGAAGTACGCATCGATTATCGATCAGAGGCTGCTTCCGGAATCCAGAGCAGCAAGTTGCAGAGAAGATGCGCCGAGGAAATATGAAGCCTGGGTGGACTTCCTGTCGCCATACTTCGCGCCGCGCTATCAGAAAACCATTAATGATTCCGCCGAACCCCGCATGATTCAATAGCACACGTGTGCTATGGATAGTCGTCATCCAATCAAATACTATTTTTTGATTGGATTTACGCAATTCAATTAGCCTAATTCCGTCAGGATTTGATTAATGACTGCAAGCACACTCAAAACTTTAGCGCCCGTCGCTGTGTTTGTTTTTCTCTCCGCATGCGCAGGTGTACCGCCAAAACCCTCCAATGGTGCTGCGGCTTACGCCCCTACGCAGTGTGGAGGGGTTAAAACCGATACTGTCGCGTTCCTGACCAAAGCTTGCGACAGTCAATTGCAATCCGGTGCCCAGCCTCTGGCCTGCGGTTCTTTGCGTGAAGAGACTGCCAAAGTGATCGCTCAGGCGCAGCAGGAACCCGCTCGCATGACAGCCGCCCAGCGTGGCAATGGTTGCCGCGAAACAGTGATGGATCAGATCAGCGGCGATATGGACAAAGCCATGCAAACGTTGAACAGGTTCCAAGCTGCGCAACTTGATGAACTTATTCCGAAACAGTGCGCTCGTGTTGACTTCAGAAAGCTCGATGCACTCGGCAAACAGTGTGAAGGGCAACTGGCCGAGCCGGGAAAGATGAGTACGAAAACCGCGTGCGCAAACCTGTCGAAAGAACTCGATGTGATGGGTCCCATGCTTGACAAGGCAAAGGCACAAAACGATCGGGATCCAGAAGCGTGCAGTAACTCCGTCAAGATGATAAACGCCCACTTCGGCAAGGCTTTGAAGCCTGCGATGGAGTACGACTCCCGCAAATTTGATGAGAACCCGACATGGTGATTCGTGCGCTCAAACCTTTATTGCTTTCGAGCATAACGTTGATCAGTGCCTGCGCCTCTGTTCCAGAGCTGATGGCACGCTCCGCGTGGGAAGGCCGCAACGTACAGGATGCTTATAAAAAGTGGGGTGGACCCCATCAGATGGACCAGACTCCTGATGGCGTGTTTACCCTCGTCTGGTTTGAATCACACTGGGAAACCGATACGGTCTACAAAGGCAGCAGTGAGAACGTGAGTGGTGGTGTTCGAAACATCACCAATTATTACGCCGACGAAACGACAAATGTGGACTGCAAGATCACGCTCTACGTGGCTCCAGATCAAACCATCCTTAAAGCTGATTCCGAGGGCGGTTGCGGACGACACATGACGCCACCCGACAAGTGAATTGCCGCCGCTCTTGTTGCGCTGCGTAGCGGCCTTGCAACGATTGCTTTTCCGTCTTGCGGATCCAGGGAATTTAAGCGCCGGGCTGAGTACACTCTTGAATGTCGATAGCGTTGAAGAACTTAGAGCAGGATCGGCGTGTCTGGCTGCAGGAAACATCCGCTTGGCTTAAAAAGAGACGGGTGCCCACTTAAATTTAAGTGCACATCAGTCCCTGGACCTTATGGGGTTGGGTAGATGGCTGGCCGGAGGCACACTGAGCACGTCCGAATCTTTGATGCCATTGAAACAACGCTCGTCAAAGTTAGTTGTTAGCACACTCGCTATCGCGGTACCTATAGTACGGATGTGCTATTGGAATTTTATCGTTTCCCCGTACATTGCTAATAACCAACCTCTGCTATTTCTGCCGACAGCGTGATTTCGCGGCCGACATTAGAAGCCGCCGACAGTGCAGCAATTAAGGATAACTACGGAGTATGGCTACTGCATCCGTCTGGATAACAACACCTCGTAAAGCCTCAGCAGGCTTCATGGTGTCACTTGTACTTATGGTACTGCCCGCCGGCGTCCATGCCAGCGGGCAACTGCCGCCGAGTGCGCTCGAAGACCGCACGTTGCCCAGCGCTGCCGCCTGCCGTGCTTTCCTTGAGGCGACCTGGCGAATCGATCAGCAGAAAGCCGATCCGCAGCCTTTGCCCGGTGATAACGGATCGAGGCAGACGTTGATCTACTCCAACGGTGTGGTTGCCATTGATGACAAACACCTGACTTATGACGTTGAGGAAGGCTGGCAATTCCGACGGCTGCTGCGCGATATAAATATGAGTAGCATACGAACTTCCTACAGTTACGAAAGGCGAAGTTACAGGTGCGATGACGCTCATCTGACGGGCACGAGTATCAAAGGCTACGCACTGGAAGGCTATGAAGCCCTGCCTGAGAACTGAACTGAACTGAACGATGACGAACTTACTTAATCTGGCGAGCGCACTTCAGGGGCTATTCCATTGATGATAGGGACCTTAGAAACACGCTCCTCGACGAGCTGGAAAAATCGAATGCTGCACGTGGCATTCATCACGACCGTTGCAGCTTTGGGCTGGCAGCCTGCAAGTGTGTTCGCGGGTGTCGCCGCCCCCGCTAACCCCTACGCCACCCAGAATGCCGACAACACCGAAGGCTCGCTCAATTACGATGAGCGAAAGCTGATCCAGGAAGGCTTGGTCTGGGGCGGTTTTTACAACGGCTGGATCGATGGTCAGTTTGGCAAAGGCACCCGGGACGCCATTGCAACTGTTCAGCAGCAATACAAGCAACCTGGCACCGGCATGCTCAATGCCGACCTCGCCGTGCATCTGGGTGGTATGGCGCTGAATAACCGCACGAAGTATGGCTGGACGACTATCACCGAGCCCAAATCCGGCGTGACGCTGGCCTACCCTTCAAAGTTGCTCACCAGGACCACTAACCCGGAACCCAACTTCGTCAATATTGACTCCGAAGACAGAAGTGTTTCGATCCAGCTATTACGTATTGATAGGGTCAAACCCGACGCCATCGACACGTTGTATAACGACCTGACCGGCAACGGTAAATCCACCGTGACTTACTCGTTCAGAAAAGGCAGCTTGTTCATCATCGCGGGTGATCGCGGCACCGGCAAATACTACAGCCGCTATGAACAGCGTGGTGGCGAAGTCCGTGGTTATGATCTGGTCTGGAGCGGCAGCCGGGATGCAGAAATGCAGGCGATCTCGGTATTGATTTCAAACAGCTTCGAGCCCTTCGATACCCCTCGCCAAAACAGAGAGCCTGACTATTCCTACCTTGTCGGGCTGGCTCAGGCTGCGAAAAACGAGTCCGGCGGCAACCCGCCTCAGAACAACGCCAATACGCAACCACCCGCACAGCAACCTGTGCAACAACAACAACAACAACAACCCGCACAGCAGCAACCTGCCGCACAGAACGCGCAAAAAACCGATGTCTCGGACGGTAAGGGCACGCGGTTCTCCTATACGTATCAGGCGCCTCGTGATGCACGGCTGGAAGAAGCCTATCGTTTCACGCGCAAGGCAGACCTGCTGGTCGGTAACGTAGAAATTGACGCCATGGACGGCATGTTCATGATGCCTCGCCCTCTGCACTATGTGGCCATGGAGTGCGGGATGGTCAATGCGTTCTACAGCCCGAAAGACTCGGCGGTATTCCTCTGCTATGAGATGGTTAACTACCTGCTGCGTCAGGCCGATGAACTGAATACGAACAACGACCCGGATTTTCCAACCGATTACGTGAAGTCCAACCTGCGGTTTATTCTGCTGCATGAAACCGGGCATGCGTTTATCGACTTGTTGAACCTGCCTTCTACCGGCCGGGAAGAAGATGCAGTCGATCAAATGGCGGCGACCATGATCCTGATGCATGTAAACCGTGATGAAACCCCAGAGCAGCTCACCCGGGTATTGTCGATGACCGCGACCTGGTTCAAAAACAATGCCTCACTACAAAATGGCAATGCACTCCACGATGCATTCTCGGACGAGCACTCCCTGAACGAACAGCGGTATTACAACTTGCTCTGCATGGTGTACGGCCGTAATCCGCAGGAGTACGCCTCAATCGTCGATCGAGGGCTGCTTCCAAAGTCGAGAGCTGCGCGTTGCCCTCAGGAAACCAGCAAAATCGTCTCTTCCTGGGCCCGGTTACTGCTGCCGCACTTCGCGCCGCGTTATCAGAAAGACGCCAACGACTCAATCAATCGCCAGGATGCGCAGAGCCGGTAGTGATTTTTCAGCTACCGGTCCCGAGACTTTTACCCGTGGGATTCTATGTTTCCCTGCAAACACAAATCCGTGGGAGCGAATTCATTCGCGAAGGGGCCGGTACATCCGATGTAGCGGTATCGTCAGGAATACCGCCTTCCCGAATGAATTCGGTCCCACAGGATTTGCATAAGCTTGAGATGCTACCAACCTGCGGGAGCTGAGCTTGCTCGCGATGAACGACGACGCGGTATGGCCATAAAACCGAGTCGCCAGTATCGCGGGCAAGCCCGGCTCCCACAGGGATTTGCGATCCGCCTGAGACGGTTATCTGTGCGAATTCATTCGCGAATGGGCCGGTACATCCGATGTAGCGGTATCGTCAGGAATACCGCCTTCCCGAATGAATTCGGTCCCACAGGTTTTGCATAAGCTTGAGATGCTACCAACCTGTGGGAGCTGAGCTTGCTCGCGATGAACGATGACCCGGTATGGCCATGAAACCGAGTCGCCAGTATCGCGGGCAAGCCCGGCTCCCACAGGGATTTGCGATCCGCCTGAGACGGTTATCTGTGCGAATTCATTCGCGAAGGGGCCGGTACATCCGCAGCCTTTGTATCGACTGAAATACTGCCTTCCCGAATGAATTCGGTCCCACAGGTTTTGCATGAGCTTGAGATGCTACCAACCTGTGGGAGCTGAGCTTGCTCGCGATGAACGATGACTTGGTATGGCCATGAAGCCGAGTCGCCAGTATCGCGGGCAAGCCCGGCTCCCACAGGGATTTGCGATCCGCCTGAGACGGTTATCTGTGCGAATTCATTCGCGAATGGGCCGGTGCATTCGATGTAGCTGTATCGTCAGGAATACTGCCTTCCCGAATGAATTCGGTCCCACAGGTTTTGCATAAGCATTGAGATGCTACCAACCTGTGGGAGCTGAGCTTGCTCGCGATGAACGATGACTTGGTATGGCCATGAAGCCGAGTCGCCAGTATCGCGGGCAAGCCCGG
>NZ_JAGTPI010000099.1:0-13061 GCF_021147825.1 Pseudomonas quasicaspiana | reverse complement strand
ACCAACACCGGGAGGCCGCGATAGCGTTCTGCCTGACACACCGCCATCGCGGCCTCGCGGTGCTCGTGCGCTCCTACAAATCACTGGCGTGATTGCCTGGGTCTACGCCAGCTTGAAATGACCGCGCAACGCCGCGATGTGCTCTGGCCCGATGCCGCAGCAGCCACCGATCACCGAAGCGCCCTTCTCCACCCAGGTATTCGCCCACTTTGCATAGGCGTCAGGCCCCAAGTCTGCGCGGATCTCGTGCAAAGTGTCGTTGGCGCCTTCTTCTTCCACTTCCATTACCGGAAACGCGTTGGCATACACGCCCAACTCGATCTGCGCCGATTCTGCATCAATCACTTCACGCGCAGCCACCAGCGCAGAGGCCATGACTTCCGGCTGGCTGCAGTTGAACAGCACTGCTCGCGCACCCAGTTCGATGGCAACTGCTGTGGCCTCAGCCACCGTCTCGCCGGAGCGCAAACGAGGACCATGGTCTTCACCGTCTTCCAGGGTAAACGACAGCCACAAAGGCTTGTCGTCCTGCCCCAGCGCTTCACGTACAGCGCGTACTTCAGCGATCGAGCTTTGGGTTTCAGCCAGCCATACATCCACGCTAGCCTTCAGACCCTGAATCAGGATGCGATGGATCGCGACCGACTGATCATGATCGAACAGATCCGGACGATAAGAACCCAACGCTGGCGGCAACGACCCCGCCACCTGAATAGATTGATCGGCCTCTGCTGCAGCCTGACGTGCAAGCCGGCCCGCCAGCCCGGACAGCGCCGGAGCGTCCGCAGTGAAACGCTCTTCACCCAGATGAAACGGCACCAGCGCATAACTGTTGGTGGTGATAATCCGCGCCCCGGCATTGATAAAAGCCTGATGCGCCTTGAGGACAAATTCCGGTGCTTCGATCAGCGCCAGCGCCGACCACTCAGGCTGACGGAATGGCGCACCAATACGCATGAGTTCCCGCCCCATGCCGCCGTCAAGCAAGCGTAGCGGAATTGATTTTTCGATTGTGGACATGGGAACTCCTGAAAGCCGGGCGTCCGTTGCGGGAATACACAGGCAACGGCTGATTGAATTGAACAGTAAGAGCGTTTGATTAAACCCAAAAACCGTAGCTTATAACCAAAACAAAGGCGTATAGATCAATTAATAATTAAGGACATTTTTAATATCGCGTTTAAATATATACCAATTATTTGTATTCGATCTATTCGGTGATGTGATGAATCTACGTGCTGTTTTGCCTTTGAGTCTTGCCCTGCTGTCCGTCTGCTCTACCGCCATGGCCGGTGCGACGCTGGATAAAATCAATAAAAAAGGCGAAATGGTCGGCGTGATGATGGAGAACTACCCACCGTTTTCCTTCCTCAATGATCAAAACCAGCTCGACGGTTTCGACGTGGACGTGGCAAAAGCAGTCGCCGACAAGCTGGGCGTGAAGCTGCAACTGGCAACACCGTCCTGGGACGTCATTGCCGCAGGCCACTGGGGCAGCCGCTATGACGTGTGCATCTGCTCCATGACTCCAAGCGCGGCCCGCGCTCAGGTATTCAACTTCCCGGTTGAGTACTACCAGTCGCCAGCGGTCATCGTGGTCAACGCCAAGAATGATGCGATCAAGTCAGCCAAAGACCTTTCGGGCAAGAAAGTTGGCGTCATCAGCGCTTCGACCTACGAGGCTTACCTGAACAAGGATCTGGTCATTGAAGGTGCGGAAGACAAGCCGATCAGCTACCCGTTCGACGCTGTTCAGGCTGCACCGTATGACAACGAAACCGTGGCCTTTCAGGACCTAGCACTGGGCGCGGGTGTCCGTCTCGACGCGATGATCACCAACCTGATCACTGCACGTGAGCGTATCAATCAGGATCCACGCTTCAAGATCGCTGGCGAAACTCTTTACGCCGAACCCAATGTCGTCGCCACCGAAAAAGGCGATGCCGAATGGGATGCGAAGCTGACCAAAGTCATCGCCGAACTCAAGGCCGATGGCACGCTGGCCAAGATCTCCCAAAAATGGATCGGCTCTGACATTACCCAATGAGCGAGCATCAACCTGCCCCGCCAGACCTGAACGCCGGATCTTCGCGCCTGCTGCGAATTTTCGGCTTCAAAACGCGGCTGTACCTGACCTGGATGGTGATGCTCGGTCTGTGCATCGCGTTTTTCATGAGCTTCGACCTGAAGTTTTCGATCATCGCCGCGAAATGGGAATATCTGGTCGGCCTGCATCTGGCACCCAACGGCTTCCTGCAAGGCGCCGCGCTGACCCTCTTCCTGTGCTTCTGCTCGATATGGCTCTCGCTGATACTGGGCTTTGCCACGGCCCTGGCGCGCTTGTCCAAGAGTGCCGTGGCGTTTGGCATCGCCAGTTTTTATGCATCGTTCTTCCGTGGCACGCCGCTGTTGATTCAGATCCTGCTGATCTATCTCGGTCTGCCGCAACTGGGCGTGGTGCCGGGCGCGATCAGCGCGGGCATCATTGCCCTGTCCCTGAACTACGGCGCGTACCTGAGTGAGATCTTTCGGGCGGGCATCATCGGTGTTTCACCCGGGCAACGTGAAGCCGCTGCGGCACTGGGCATGCGCCCTGGCGTGGTGTTCTGGCAGATCACACTGCCGCAAGCCATGCGCACCATCATTCCGCCGACCACCAGCCAATTCATTTCCATGCTCAAGGACTCGTCCCTGATCTCGGTAATGGGTGTCTGGGAAGTCATGTTCCTCGCGCAGTCTTACGGCCGTTCGTCCTACCGTTATATCGAAATGCTGACCACTGCGGCGCTGATCTATTGGCTGCTGTCCATCGGACTGGAGTTGATTCAGGCACGTCTGGAGCGGCACTACGGCAAGGCTTACAAAAACCAGCGCTGAGTTGATCACGGCACCGTTCAGTCAACTCAGGTGCGGGTGGACCGATGCGATGGGCGCAGCTAACCTGTCGCCCTTGCACCCTGCCTCTAGAGACTGAAATGACGACCCAACTGGACACCGTATTCGAACGCCACGGCACCGACAGCAAAAAGTGGAGCCTGTATCCCGCCGACGTGCTGCCGATGTGGGTAGCGGACATGGATTTCCCGGTGGCCGAGCCGATCATTCAGGCGTTGCAGAAACGACTGGAGCATCCGCTGCTCGGGTACGGCGTGGCACAGGACAACCTGCGCCAGACGGTTGTCGAGTACCTCTGGCAGCGTTATGCCTGGCGTGTTCAGCCTGAAGAACTGGTGTTCCTGCCCGGCGTCGAGCCCGGCTTCAACATGGCACTCAACGCACTGGTTCCGGCCAACTCGGGCGTGGTCCTGCAAACACCCAATTACTCGCCCCTGTCCCACGCGCCGAATCACTGGCAGCAGCCGCGTATCGAATTGCCGTTCAAGGCTGATGCCCACGGCGAGTACCACACCGACATCGCTGCACTGAACGGCAAGCTGGCGAACGCCGGTGCCTTGTTGCTGAGCAACCCGCATAACCCGCTGGGCAAGGTTTTCAGTGGCGAAGAGCTGCACCTGATCGGCGAAGCATGCGTGAAGCATGACGTGCTGATCATTTCTGATGACATTCACGCCGACATCCTCTTCGATGGCCGCCGGCATGTGCCCATCGCCTCTCTCAGCCCGCAGATTGCCCAGCGCACTGTCACCCTGATGTCGGCGAGCAAGGCTTATAACATCGCCGGGCTGAAAACCGCTTTTGCAGTGATTCAGAATGAGTCTCTGCGTAAACGCTTCAATGCAGGCCGCTTGGGTCTGGTCGACAGCGTCAACGTGCTGGGTCTTGAAGCCACGCGAGCGGCCTACAGCGAATGCGGCGAATGGTTGAGCGACGTCAACGCGTACCTGCAGGCCAACCGTGACTATCTGGCGCAAGCGGTGAAAGAACGACTGCCCGGAGTGGTCATGCACCTGCCACAAAGCACCTACCTCGCCTGGCTGGATTGCTCCGCGCTGGGTCTTGACGATCCACAGCAGTTCTTCCTCGAACACGCCAAAGTGGGGCTGAGTGCGGGAGTGGAGTTTGGTGACGATTGCCAGCAGTTCGTGCGGTTGAACTTCGGTTGCCCAAGGGTCTTGCTGGAGGAAGGGTTGGCGCGGATGGAGCGCAGTTTGCGGGATCGGTGAAGAAACAAAAAACCGGCACATATTTCTGTTGGAGCGAGGCTTGCCCGCGAAGAATGATGACGCGGTGGGTCTGGTCAACCGCGTCGACTGGTTCGCGGGCAAGCCTCGCTCCAACAGAGCCATCGTTTGCAATGAACACAAAAAAGCCCGGCTAGCCGGGCTGTTCCTGTTCGGACCTCGCAATCAATAACGCTGATACTGCGAACCGAATTCTTTGCGGTTTTCTGCTACGACCACTTTCTTGTCCAGGTTCACTTCAGCGCGGTCGAAGGTTTTGTTACCGGCACCGGCAACGCGGACTTCAGGAGTAACGACGCTGGAACGATCTGCAACCTGAGTGGCCGCAGCGACAGTCTGGATTGGCGAAGTACTGGCAAAAGCGCCGGTAGCGGTCAGGATCGAAAGGGCAAAGCTCAAAGCGATAGTGCGTTTCATGATGTGGCTCCAATAGTTGTTTCGAAGTGATGGGGCCAATCTAAGGTCACAACCGCGTTATGAAAAACCACCCTTTAAAATACTGATTATCAGCCTCGTTGATGCTGGAGCGCGAGGTGTCTGGCTCGCGCTTCCCCAGCAACAGCGGGGCTTTTATCACTTGATGGTCACTGAAGCTTGCGCAACATAACCCGGGTGACACGTCGTTCTTCGACACCCACAACCGTCATGTCCCACCCTTCCCAATCGAGTTTGTCACCTATCCTCGGCAAGCGATCCAGCAGGCTCATCACCAGACCGGCAAGGGTCTGATAATCCTCGGTTGCATGGGCCTGAAAACCAACCCGCTCACGCACCTGGCTCAGGTTCAGGCCGCCAGAGACGATAAAACCGTCGTCCTCGGCCACCACATCCGGACCTTCCACCTCGCTGGCATCCGGCAGCTCACCCGCGATGGACTCCAGAATGTCGGTCATGGTCAACAAGCCGATGAAATCGCCGAATTCGTTGACCACAAAAGCGATGTGCGTTGACTCTTTGCGCATCTGTTCAAGGGCGTTGAGGATCGAAAAGCTGTCCAGCAGGTTGATCGCTTTGCGCGCCATAAACTCCAGATTCGGCTCATTGCCAGCCAACAGTTCCTTGAGCAACTCCTTCTTGTGCACAAAGCCCAATGGCTCATCCACGCGGCCTTCACGAATAAGTGGCAGGCGCGAATAGGACGAATGCATCAGCTTGGTCCGAACCGTTTCCGGGTCGTCCGACACGTCGATCAGGTCCACCTCGGCCCGTGGTGTCATGGCCGAGCGAATCGGGCGCTCAGCCAGTTGCAGCACACCACTGATCATCACCCTCTCGCGACGGTGGAACACCGCCTCGCTCTGTTCACCTTCAAGCATGTCGGCGATTTCTTCGCCCACCTCATCGGCGTCCAGCTTGCGGCCACCCAGCAGCCGCAACACGGCGTGGGCGGTGCGTTCACGCATAGGCCGCGCACCGTGCAGCGACTTCTTGCGACGCTTGCGAGCGACCTGGTTGAACAGTTCGATCAGGATCGAGAAACCAATCGCCGCATACAGATAGCCTTTAGGGATATGGAAGCCCAGGCCTTCGGCGGTCAGGCTGAAACCGATCATCATCAGGAAGCCCAGACACAGCATGATCACGGTCGGGTGCGAGTTGACGAACTTGGTCAACGGCTTGCTGGCGATGATCATCAGACCGATGGAGAAAATCACGGCAATCATCATGACAGCCAGATGCTCAACCATACCTACGGCAGTAATCACCGCGTCGAGAGAGAACACGGCGTCCAGCACCACGATTTGCGCGACGATGGGCCAGAATCGGGCATATGTACCGTTGCTGGTACGTTCGGCTACGTGACCTTCCAGTCGCTCGTGCAATTCCATGGTGGCCTTGAACAACAGGAACACACCACCGAACAGCATGATCAGGTCGCGACCCGAGAAGCTGTGATCGAACAGTTCGAACAGTGGCGCAGTCAGCGTGACCATCCAGGAAATACTGGCCAGCAAGCCAAGGCGCATGATCAACGCCAGCGAGAGACCAATGACTCGCGCCTTGTCACGCTGCTCGGGCGGCAGCTTGTCCGCGAGAATCGCGATGAACACCAGGTTATCGATTCCCAACACCAGTTCCAGAACGATCAGAGTGAGCAGGCCAAGCCAGGCCGTGGGATCAGCTATCCATTCCATAGAACTATTGAATCTCTCGCAGACGGGATTTGACGGATGTCAGTAAGCCTGCCGGACGTGAACAAACGTCGGCCGCACAGGACACACTAGACGGATTATCGAAGGGGGTATTCAGACGAGCTGATCCTGAGGGGAAAGCTGGATCGAGACTCAAATTATAAGCAAAGCGGTTAGAAGCGAAGCAACCGGGAGGTTCCTGAACGGTGTTCATACAATCCTGAGATTTATTACGGGATGTGATCCTACAACGAGAAAGTCACTTTCCCACTCACGAAAAGTATTACAAAGATTGACATCATTTTGCCCGGTCCGGCTAATTGCTTTGAACTTCCAGCGTCTGAACATGCCCTTTCTATATGGGCCGGGCATAACGTCGGGCGATTCTGGAGGCTTATCTCATGCCAGATGCACAGGGCAAAATTCGTTACGCAGTGGTTGCCGGAGGCTGGATTTCCCAAGGCGCATTCATGCCGGGCGTCGATCAGACTGATAATTCGGTAATGACTGCGCTGGTGACTGGCGACCCGATAAAAGCCGATAAACTGGCTGAGCTTTACGACCTGAAAAGCTATGACTACAGCGAATTCGACACGCTGCTCAAGTCCGGGGAAATCGACGCGATTTACCTGGCTACGCCTAATTTCCGCCACCGAGAATTTGCCGTGCCTGCCCTGGAAGCCGGGATCCATGTATTACTAGAAAAACCCATGGCGACCAGCGAAGAAGACTGCATTGCAATCACCGAAGCCGCCCAGCGCTCCGGCGCCAAGCTGATGATCGCTTATCGGCTGCATTTCGAGCCAGGCACTGTTGAGATGATCGGCCGTATCCGCGCAGGCGAAATTGGCGATCCACGGTTGTTCACGGCGACCTTTGCGCAGACCACCGATCCAAAGAATCACCGCATGCAGAATGGCTACTGGGCAGGACCTGCAGCGGACATGGGGCCGTATCCGATCAACGCGGTACGCAACCTGTTCGATGCCGAGCCGCTGGAAGTTCATGCCGTGGCCATTCACACGCCAGGGCGCGAAATCAATACGCCGGATACCGTCAGCGTGACCTTGCGCTTCCCGGAAGAGCGACTGGCGCAATTTACCGTCAGCTATAGCCTGCCGGGCACCCAGCGTTATCAAGTGATAGGCACCAAGGGCGAGTTTGAAGCATCGCCCTGCTTTGGTTTTGGTAAAGGCGTCGCGATCAGTTACCGGGCAATCATCGGTGACGAAACCAAAGAACATGAACATCCTGTCGTGGACCAGTTCGGCGGCCAGACCCAGTACTTCTCAGACTGCATCCTGCAAGATCGCGAGCCTGAGCCCGATGGCGACGAAGGCTGGCGTGATGTGCGTGTGTTGGCTGCCATAGAGCGAAGCCTGGAGACGGGCCAGACGCAGAAACTCGACCCGCTTCCGAATCGCCCGGGCATCAGCATCGAACAGGCCCGCCGCTTGCCTTTGGCCAAAGTGCCGGAGTACATCAATACCGATGAGCCGAATGAGTAAGCATCTGGCTGACTGACCTGGAATGATTCCCCTGTAGCTCACCGAGGTTACGAAACCAGCGACAGCGGTATGCCTGACACTCCGCAATCGCTGGCCTTGTAACCCCGGTCAGCGCTCATCCAGCATCACTTCAATAATCATTTGAAACGCAAACCCGGTAGGAGCCAACTTGTTGGCGAAGCGGAATTTCTCACAATGCAGGTCCGACGTCTCGCCCGTTTGCTTCGCGACAGCGGTGTGTCATGGACACAAGGCGCGCTACTGCAGGTTTGCGGTTAAATCGCAGCACATCCTCACTCCCGCGCTTATTCGCGCCCACACTCCAATCTAAAGTTTCCCTGCTATTGGCCGCTACAAAGTAGATACAAATCCAGATAAGCCAGCACGGAAGCGCTATGACCTCAATCTCTTTAGTCACTGCCAGCACGCCGCTCATCACCACACCAGCCTCCACTGCCGTACCGGTGAGCGCCACCGAGACACCTCTGACACTGGCCAGCTCACCGGCCTCCGTTGTGATGCTCGGTCAGGATTCAAAAGTCGCAGATGCCGCCACTTACTCCAGTCGCGGGAGCTTGAACAACGCCGATTCGGTGTTGTTCTTTGAGAAAAAAACCAGCGATGCAGTGACGACAGTCCTCACTGGCAACATGTCCGCTAAATCCACGGCCGGACGTTTTCAAGGCCTGGGTGCTGCACTGCTGGAACAGCTTGCCAGCGGCAATTCGAACTCAATTTCCCAGTCCGTCATCAGATCAGGCACTGACGGTATAAAAGACGCTGCCGCGCTGAAATCAGCCCAGGATCAGCTGCACAGCAATACCCAAAACACCATCACCCTCACGCTGAAAACCGCGAGCGGCGCGACCATCACGCTGAACCTGAGCAGCAAGGATGACGGTCTCGCCGTGCAAGCGGATGTGACCGGTGGCAAGCTGAGCGATGAAGAAAATGAGGCATTGGCCTCTTTGGCAGACTCCTTTCAGGGAGCGATTGATGGCCTGACTGCCGGAACACCGCGCCTGAATCTCGGCAACCTGACTCAGCTTGACCCAGCCCTGTTTTCATCGATTGACCTGAGCGCGCGCCTGAAAGTGGGCGATAACCAGTATCAGACGCTGAATTTCCAGTCGGATGAAAAGACCCGATCCGTGGACATGAGCGGCCCGACCGGCAATGTTCAGTTAAGCGTCAAAAACAACGCGGCGATATTGGGCAACGCGCAACAGCAAGCCCAGGCCGTAGAAAGCTACCTGAAGCAATTTGACGCAGCGCAAAACCGGGGCCAGGGCGACAAAGACCTCATGGCGCTGTTCAAGGATGCGTTTTCATCGTTGCAAACCACTACCAAGAGTCTGAGCGGTAGTTCTAGCCTCAACAGTGTGGATCGCTCGATGTTGACCGGGCTTGCTGATTTCAGTGTGTCGCTGACGCAAAACGCCCAACACAGCAACCCGATGCGCCCCGCCGAAGCCGACAAGTTTTCTTATAAAGCCTCGCAAACTACCGACATGCAAGGTGCAGGCGACGCCAATCGATCCATCGAGCAGAAACAGACATCCAGTCTCGAGGCGTCGTACCACAAGAGCATTTACCCAGGCTCGAAACTGGCCTTGGGCAATACCGCGGAATCGCAAAACTACGACTTCTACCAGATTACTGATCAGGCCGAGAGCACGACCCGTATCGGCTATAAAAAGGGCGCGCTGGTAGTCGCCAACTCTACCCAGAGCGTCCAGCAGTCAACGATCGTCAATCGATACGAAATGGGCAAACTGATCGACACCATCAGCACCCCGAAAGAGATTTCCAGGTCGCGTAACTTGCTGGGCATGATCGACGCCGCCCTGCGTGAAGACCGAAGCTCGCGGGTAACGACGGGCAAGTCGACACTTGAAGACGATCTGATGGCCGTTCACGCCAAGGTGCTGCTGCAGTCGAATCCTTCTTCGGTTGCTCGCTGACTTCCGGTCGTGACGCAAAACTTGTAGGGCATCCCTTCTACGACGCCGCACTGTCGCGCAGCAAACACAGGATCTGTAGGAGTGAGCTTGCTCGCGATAGTGTCAGATCAGGCGATGATTTATCGAAGGAAAAAATCAATCGCGAGCAAGCTCACTCCTACAGGGTCCGTGCTTGCTGCTAGACAGCATGGTGTCAGGGACAAAGGAACGGGTACTACAGAAAATCAGCGTCAAGGCTGAGAGTTGTTCAGCCTGAACTCAAACATCGCGAAACAGATCGTGAGCGTCCAGCAACCGGTAGGCGATTTCGGGGTTCTTTTCCAGGCCTCGCCTGATTGCAGCAGGAATCGACTGCCGGGTTTTGCGGCACAACCCTGGCAGCTCGTCGATAGTGATCGCGATCCCGCGCATGCTGCGTACTTCGTTAAAACCCGGCACCACCTCCAGTCGAATCCCCAACTGCTCGTACAACTTGCGCTGCATGTGCTCAAGGTCAGCCAGACTCTTCAGGTTTTCCAGACGCTCAAGCAGGCGTTTCTCCTCCTGGCGGGTCAACGCCAGAATCCGCAGCTTGTCCGCCTGCAACAGTTCGCGCCCGCAATTGCAGGCACCGGGGGGACAAGGCTGACGAAGCGGTAGCGTGGTACTCATGGTCGCAGCATACCGAGGCTTGTCCCGACTTTGCCATCACCCCTGGCAGGATCGGAGCATTTTTTACCCCCGATTATGTTCAAACTCCCGACTGAGCAAATCCCTGAACGCGGGCAACACCGGATTTTCGTTATCGCGACGGGAAATCATGTGCAGGTCAGCATTCAGGGTCGCGTCGCGGAGCGGACGGAATACCACAGCACCACTGTGCAGTTGCCGGGCCGAAGCCGGCACAATCGAAAGCCCCAGACCGGCCTGAACCATGCTGACAATGGCGTGGGTCTGGCCCAGATGATAGGCATACCGCGGCGTGACACCGCTCATGGCGAACAGCCCGACAATGCAGTCATAGAAGTAACGGCCTTCATCCGCGGCGTACATCACAAAAGGCTGATGATTAAGGTCCGCGAGGGCAATCGACGGCTGTGTGGTCAACGGATGCTCTGAGGGCAACACCACTAAGAGCGGTTCGCGATACACCAACTGCGCATCGAACATTTCTCGATCCCTGACCTGACGCACCAGGCCAATGTCGATCAGGTTCGCTGACAGCGCATCCAGCTGGGCATCGGAAACCATCTCCTTGAGGACGAACTTCACTTCCGGCATTTCAACGGCAGCCTTGGCCAGCAACTGCGGCACCATGCTGTAAGCGCTGACCCCGGTAAACCCGAGGGTCAGCCTGCCCACTTCGCCGGAGGCCAGACGCCGCGCGGAATTTCCTGCCTGTTCGGAGAACGTCAGGATGTGTCGCGCATCGCGCAGAAAGCCCCGGCCAGCCGCCGTCAGGCGAACGCCACGGTTATTGCGCTCCAGCAGGACAATGCCCAACGAGCGCTCCAGCAGCTGGATCTGTCGGCTCAGCGGCGGCTGGGTCATATGCAGGCGTGTAGCGGCTCTGCCGAAGTGCAGCTCTTCGGCGGCGGCCACAAAACATCGTAACTGGTGCAATTCCACGATTCAAAATCCGCATCAACCTATCCAGCATCTATGTTAGACGTATATCCACCAAGGCTCCTACTATCGGGGAAAGACAGAGTTACATCTTCTAACAAAAATAAAACGTCCCTACAGGAGACGCCCCATGCTTTCGAAATCCATTCCTCTGGACCAGGTCGAGGCGCAAGCCCGGGTCGGCCGCCATCGCTTTCTCATTCTTGCCCTGATCTTTATCGTTACCGTCATCAACTATGCCGACCGGGCCACCATGTCGATTGCGGGCACCGGGGTGGTCAAGGACCTGGGTCTGGATCCGATGATGCTCGGCGTGATCTTCTCCGCGTTTGCCTGGGCATACGCGCTGGGCCAGATACCGGGTGGATGGTTGCTGGACCGGTTCGGTGCGCGGCGTGTTTATGGCTGCAGCCTGGTCCTGTGGTCCATCTTCACCATGCTGCAGGGCACAGTCGGGTGGATGGGCTTGATGGGCGCTTCGGCCGCCATCAGCCTGTTCGCCATGCGCTTCATGCTGGGGCTTGTTGAATCACCGGCCTTCCCTGCCAATAACCGAATCGTCTCCTGCTGGTTTCCTACCAGCGAACGCGGCACAGCGTCAGCGTTGTTCAACTCCGCGCAATACATGGCAGTGGTGCTGTTCACGCCGTTGATGGCCTGGTTGACCCATTCGTGGGGCTGGGAACATGTATTTCTGTGGATGGGCGGCTTGGGCCTGGTGCTGAGCGTGGTCTGGTTTGCCTTCTACCGCGAGCCCCACAGCGATAAAAACCTCAGCCCTCGGGAGCTGGAATACATGCGTGACGGCGGCGCACTGGTAGACCTGGAGCTGACCCGCACCACGAAAAAACCCAAAGCAAAGCTCAGCGAAATCAAGCAACTGTTCACCAGCCGCACCTTGTGGTCGATCTACCTCGGTCAATACTGCATCACCGCCCTCACCTACTTTTTCATCACCTGGTTCCCGATCTATCTGATCAAGGGACGCGGCATGACCATTATGGAAGCCGGTTGGGTTGCGGCGCTGCCCGCCATCTGCGGTTTCTCGGGCGGCGTATTGGGCGGCATGCTCTCTGACTGGATGATTCGTCGTGGTGTACACCCGTCAATCGCCCGCAAGACACCGTTCATGATCGGCATGTCGATGTCGACGATCCTGGTCTCGGCCAACTTCCTCGATGCCAACTGGATGGTTATCACCGTAATGGCCATCGCCTTCTTCGGCAAAGGGTTGGCGGCGGTGGGCTGGGCAGTGTTGTCTGATACCGCACCGAAAAACATGGTCGGCCTCAGCGGTGGCGTGTTCAACGGCATCGGCAATATTGCCGGGATCATCACACCACTGGTGATCGGCTACATCGTCGCGGTTACCGGTTCCTTTAACATTGCCCTGTGGTTCGTCGCGGCCCATGGCGTGCTGGGCCTTCTGTCTTATGGCCTGCTGGCCGGCCGGTTTGAACGGGTGGTGATTGTGGAGAAGATGGACGCGATCTAATGTGAACGCTGGACCTCGTGGGACAGCGCTATTGCATAGGACACGTTGAACTTGAGACAGGCACAATTCCCGTGGGAGCGAATTCATTCGCGAAGGGGCCGGTACAGCCACAGAGGTTGCGTGATCAGGAATGCCGTCTTCCCGAATGAATTCGGTCCCACAGGATCACGTTGAACTTGAGACAGGCACAATTCCCGTGGGAGCGAATTCATTCG